>JAUWCP010000083.1 GCA_030609245.1 Hyphomicrobium sp. | reverse complement strand
GCTCCGCCTTTTCATCGAGCTTAATCGCCTCGGCACTTCGGTGCTGATTGCCACCCACGATCATCAACTCATGCGGCAATTCAAAGCGCCGCGCTTGGAGCTGCACGAGGGCCATGTCCGGATCGTATGACAGAACCGGTGGGCAGCGGGATCATGGCTCGTCGCAATCGGCGGCCAACTTCGACCCGTATGAGAACATGACAACGGGCACGCGCACGGGTGCCGGCTCGCACCGGCATGGCTACGATCAAGCCCCACCGACGACACTTGGCTCCAGGCTGGAAGAAACTCAACGGCACGATATGCACGCACTCGCTCGCGACAAGCGCAGCCAGCGGGAACAGAAATATCCGCCGGTGGTGCCGCGCGATTCAGTCACCGGCCGCTCACTGACCCTCGTGATCTCGATCATGTGCTTCCTCGCCTGCCTCACGGCCGGCACCGTCTACATGATCAACCAGTCGGCAACCGCTTGGCTCAAGGACATCGCCAGCGAGGTGACCATCCAGATCGAGCCCCAGGAAAATGTCGATACGGAAAAGACGCTGAAGGAGGTGCAATCCTTTTTGGAGGGGCAGGTTGGCATCAACAGCGCCAATCCGCTGAGCTTGGAAGATTCGGCCGAGCTCTTGGAACCTTGGCTCGGCCAATCCGACGCGTGGACATCGTTGCCTATTCCGCGCCTCATCGCGATCGAGATCGACCGGAGCGCGCCACCTAACATCGAGGTGCTTAGAGCCGAGCTCGGCAAGAAATTCACTGGCGTGTCGCTGGACGATCACCGTCATTGGCAGCGCCAGATTAGAACAGTGACACGCTCGTTCGCGCTCGGCGGTCTTGCCATTCTTCTGCTCGTTGCCGCTGCGACGACCGCCATCATCGTTTCCGCCACGCGCAGCTCGCTGGCATCGAATCGTGAGATCGTGGAGGTGCTGCACTTCGTCGGTGCTACCGACCGCTACATCGCTCGGGAATTTGAAAAGCACTTCCTGCAGCTGGGCATTAGGGCCGGCCTTGTCGGCGCGGGGTGCGCGATGGCGGTTTTTATCGCCATGCCCACGGTTATGCAGCTTCTCGGGGGGGGAACCATCACCGGTGCGGAAATGAAACGCCTCATCGGCACTGGGGGTCTGGACGCGGCGGGCTACGCACTGTTAGGCGTCATGGTCATTGCCATCGCGGCGCTATGCATGCTGACCTCTCGGTTAGGCGTGTTCCGCATTCTCAACAGCAAACCATAGCGCGTCAGCCCGGAGGCGACGCCCGCAGGGCGGGGCCCGGCCCCACGCAAACCGGCGTATCGGCCGCAATTCAGCGCCTGGCCCTGTCACAACACTGGCCAAATCAGATATTGTTGTAAGCTCGGTGGGTTCGCAAACGCGAAGTCGACCTCTCTGAGAGACAACGATCTGAAGCAGCGATCGAAAGTTCAATGAGCCGTTGGCGGCGAGTAATGATCTTAGTGACGGGCGCGGCGTTCTCGCTGCTGGTGCTCGGGTTCATTCTCTTTGCCTCAGTCGTGACGCGTACGCCAGCGGCTGCAAATCCGCGAGCTGAAGGCATCGTTGTTCTCACCGGCGAGGGGCGCCGCATTGCGGAGGGCGCACGCCTGCTCAAAGAGGGGCGAGCCAAACGCATGCTGATCTCTGGCGTCAACCCGCGTACCAGCAAGCGGGCTATCTTGAAAATTTCCGGACTGCCTGAACAGAAGTTCGACTGCTGCGTCGACCTTGGCTACCTGGCCCTCGACACGGCAGGAAACGCTAACGAGACGCGGTCCTGGGCGGTGGCCCAGCGCTATGACACGCTCATCATTGTAACCGCCAGCTATCACATGCCCCGCAGTTTGGCGGAGCTGGCGCTGGCGCTGCCCGGCGCGCACCTCATACCGCACCCCGTCGTACCCAAAGGCTTTCCCGAAAGCGGCTGGTGGTTCCACCCTTCAACGACGCGCGTGCTGCTGGCGGAATACCTGAAGTTTCTGCGCTCCGCCGCACACTTGACGCTAGCGCGGATGATAGGACAAGTAGAGCCCGATGCACTCGCCGAAATGCCGAGCGAGCGCCCGGCAGGAATTTGACGGCGTGTTCTTTGGTATGTTGCGCTCAATTATCTTTTTCGCGGTCTTCTATGTCACGACCGCCCTCTTCGTCGTCCTCGGCTCGTTTCTTCTGTTTGGTCCGCGCCGCTACGCGATGATGGGACTCAAAGCCCACGCCATCACTTGCTTGTGGCTATTGAAGTGGATTGTCGGAACCCGCATGGAAGTGCGCGGGCGCGACAAGCTGCCGAAGGTTCCCTATCTCGTCGCCTCAAAGCACCAATCGGCCTGGGATACGTTTGCGCTGATCCCGATCTTTTCCGACCCCGCCCTGGTGATGAAGGCGGAGCTCACGCTCATTCCGTTCTACGGCTGGTTCTCGCGCAAGTTTGAGCACGTGTTCGTGCAGCGCGCACGCGGCCCGGCAGCGTTGCGCAAACTCGTGAGCGACGCCAAAGAGCGGGCGGCGGCCGGCCGCGAAATCCTCATTTTCCCTGAAGGCACGCGGCGCTCGCCGGGCAGCGACCCCGACTACAAATCAGGCGCCGTTGCGCTTTATGAAGGACTGGGCCTGCCCTGCGTTCCAATGGCGCTCAACTCAGGTCTCTATTGGCCGCGGCGTACTCTCCAGCGGTATCCCGGCACGATTGTTGTGGAAATCTTGGATGCCATCCCCGCAGGGCTGCCGCGGGCAGAGTTTCGCGTGCTGCTTCAGCAGCGCATCGAGGACGCCTCTAATCGCCTGATTATCGAAGCCGCACAGACGCCCGACCCGCCGCCCATCCCGGCAGGCACAACGGCACCCGCCGCGGGTGCAGCGCCTGCAAACGTGAAAACGCCCTAGCTCATTGGCCAGGGCGTCATCTGCTGCACCTCAGTTATTGCGTGACGCCGGAGATCAGCGCCCATCCCCGGTCAGCTTCATCTTACAGGGAGCGGCCGACACCTCGCAGCGATAAAGAACTTTGCCGACAACCTCGCCGATGGAAGACCGTGAGCATCCCTGCATCACTCTCATAGCATTGGCCCAGTCGCTAAACTTCTCGCCGGAATCGAATCTGACGATCTCGCGCCAAGCCTTGATGGCCGACTGCTTGGCTCCACTCGCGCCAACCCATTGAGATCCTACGGCCCGGACACGAGACAAGCAGCTCAGCTGTTGGCGCTTGCTGTATGCCATGACCCGCGTGGCTTTGTGGGTGTGTGTCCCCTTCTTGTATGCAACCCGGCGTACCTTCTTAACCCGGCGCACGTTCTTCACCCGGCGCTTGACCTGGTGGCCGTTGCTACCACTCTGCACCTCCCACACCCATTTGATTTCGGCGGCCTGCACCCGGCCCACCAACAGGGTCGACAGCATGAGCGAAACTACGATGGTGACCCAGACTGTGAGCTTGGGATGCTGTGCAATCCAGTTGATCATCGTCATCCATCCTCAAAGCGGCGTTGCTGGTTTTTAGGTATCGGCTATGCGTCACATCCTCGTACTAGGCTGAGCCCCGGCTAAACGCCGGGGCTCATAAGACATGCAGAAGGTCGTTTGGCTGACTCCGCCAGGACCAGGAGACAAGGCGGACGCTATGCTGATTCTGCTGCACCCACCAAGCTTCACTCCGAATACGGATGAATAACTCGCCCGGCCATGAGGTCGGAGCAATCACCACGCGGCGCGCGGTCGATCACAACAATCTTGCCCGTTCCCTGGGCTGGGGTTTGTGGGCCCTCAACCAAGCATTTGGGGACCGCCGCGTCGTTTTCCGACAGCCGCGTTCTATTTGGCCAGCAGGGCACCAATAACGTGAACAAAGTAAGAATTTATGAAGAACATTTATTGACTATTAGGGCGCAACCGCCTAGATTCATAGCCCAATGTGCAGGATGTCCCCATGGGCAACGAGCCAATAATTCTCCCTGCGATCTCCGAACAGATCTGGGACCTCAAATACCGCCTCAAAGAGGCCGACGGCAGGCCGATTGATCGGACGCTGGAGGACACGGTATGGCGCGTGGCCCGTGCGGCGGCGGAACCTGAGAAGGGCGGCAAGCGGGCACGGAAGCAATGGGCGCAGCGGTTTTACGACGCGATAGGCGATTTCGGTTTTTTGCCGGCCGGGCGCATCCTTGCCGGAGCGGGAACAAATCGTGCCGTCACTCTTTTCAACTGTTTCGTGCTCGGCACGATCAAAGATGACCTTGGCGCTATCTTCGATGGCGTGAAGGACGCCGCGCTGACGATGCAGCAAGGCGGCGGCATCGGCCATGACTTCTCTACGCTGAGGCCCAAAGGCGCGCGGGTGGCAAGCATCGGCGCCGACGCCTCGGGTCCGGTCAGCTTCATGGACGTGTGGGATTCGATGTGCCGCACCATCATGTCGGCAGGCAGCCGGCGCGGCGCGATGATGGCGACCTTGCGATGTGACCATCCTGACATAGAAGAATTTATCGAGGCGAAATCGGACCCGGCGCGGTTTAGAAACTTCAACCTGTCGGTGCTGGTTACAGACGCTTTCCTCGATGCGGTGCGTGACGACCACCAATGGAATCTCGTATTTGGCGGCAAGGTGTACCGCACGCTGCCAGCGCGCGCATTGTGGGAGCGCATCATGCGTTCCACGTATGACTTTGCCGAGCCAGGCGTCGTTTTCATCGATCGCGTCAACGCCCGCAACAATCTGCGTTACTGCGAGGAGATCCACGCGACCAACCCGTGTGGCGAGCAACCGCTACCGCCTTTTGGCGCCTGCCTGCTGGGCTCGATCAATCTGGCGCGGCTTATCGAGGACCCATTTACGAACCGCGCAAGGCTCGATCTGGCCAAGCTCGAAGAACGCGTGCGCGTTGCCGTGCGCTTCCTCGACAACGTCATCGACATTTCGAATTATCCGCTCAAAGCGCAGCGTAAGGAGGCCCGTTCTAAGCGCCGCATTGGACTGGGCGTGACGGGGCTTGCGGATGGGCTGATCTTTATGGGCAAGAGATACGGAACACGCGAAGCTGCAGACCTGGCCGGTGGCTGGATGGCGGCGATACAGCGTGCTGCCTATCTGGCAAGCACAGAGCTCGCCGCCGAAAAGGGTGCTTTTCCGCTCTTCAACTCGCAACGCTTTGTTGAAAGCCCCAACGTCTCAACACTCGACGCACCCGCGCGTACCGCCATAGCCCGCCACGGCATCCGCAATGGCTGCCTCACCTCGATCGCCCCAACAGGCACGATTTCACTGCTCGCCGGCAACGTGTCGAGCGGCATCGAGCCGGTGTTCGACTTCATCCACCGGCGCCGGATCCTCGGCAAGGGCGGCGCGGCGCACGAAGAGAAAGTGGAGGACTACGCACATGCGCTGTTCCGCCGGCAGTTCGGCGCTTCCGCGCAGCTACCCGAATCGTTCGTCAATGCCGGCGATCTTTCGCCCAGCGAGCATCTGGCAATGCAGGCGGCAATGCAGCCGCACGTCGACAGCGCCATCTCCAAGACGATCAACTGTCCGCCGGATATCTCGTTTGAAGCCTTTAAGGACGTGTACCTGGAAGCGCACGCGCTCGATCTCAAAGGTTGCACGACCTACCGCCCGAACCCGGTGACTGGAGCGGTGCTCAAGCCGGCAGTCGCAGAGCCCCCGGCGCCAGGCACGCTGTCGGAAGAAGAGCGCGGCTCCGAGGTTGCCGCGACGCTACCGGCTGAACGCGCGGGCGTCGTCTACATGGCCAAACCGCTCGAGCGCGAGGCGGTCCTTTCGGGAAATACCTACAAGCTCAAGTGGCCAGGCAGCGATCACGCCATCTACGTCACGATCAATGACATTGAGCGCGGCGGCCGGCGCCGCCCCTTCGAAATCTTCATCAATACTCGCAACCTTGAGCATTACGCCTGGACGGTGGCGCTGACGCGTATGATCAGCGCCGTCTTCCGCCGCGGCGGTGACGTGACATTCGTGGCTGATGAGCTGAAAGCCGTATTCGATCCGCAGGGCGGGCACTGGGTCGGCGGACGCTACGTACCCAGCTTGCTTGCGGCCATCGGCGAGGTCATCGAAAACCATATGATTCGCACTGGAGTCCTGCAGGGCAATGAAGCCAGGCTGGCTCTCGGGCAAGCAGAAAGCCAGCAGGAGACAGCCGCGGCAGCCGGTGATTCTCGCGCTGCCGTCCAACGCTCAGCACCACTGAAACTTTGCCCGCGCTGCTCGTCGGCCGACTATGTGCGCCGGGAGGGATGTTGGGTTTGTCACGCTTGCGGCTTTTCTCGCTGCGGCTGATTCGTAACGCGCGGCGCACAAGAGCCGTATTTGAATTCGTGCCGACTTGTCACGCGTTGCACCGTCACATTGGGTCAAATAGAGCGCTGTCGACGTTCGCAGCATGCGGCAAGATTGCATTCACATTGCCCTAAAAACACTGAGATCGGGCCACAATTCAGCTCGAAAACGGGAGCATCGTTAAACAATGGAACGTAAGCTGGCCCACAAGCAAAACTGCGTCGAACAGAACTTAAGCCGGAGGGCCACTAAGGGATCATTTGTTATGGGTGCGCACATTATCGAGCTTGCAGAGTTTCGGGCCCGCCGCTCAGAGTCGGGCGAAGCTGCACAGGCGAAGAACGAACCGGCTTCTGGCGCCAATCGCTTCCATTTTTGGACCGGCGCATCGGGCAAGCGTTACGTTCACACGGTCTACAACCTGCTCGAGTGCCCGGCACTGCCAGCCGGCAACTATGTACTTGTGCGTCGCGGGCAGAACGGCCGGCACACGGTGCTTGCGATCAGCCGCGTCAGCAGCGCGGCCCATTCGCTTAATCTGGCTGAGATCCGCCACCGCGGCGCCAAGCTGGGCGCCGATGAGGTCCATGTGCATCTTCTGGCCAACACGGCAAAGCAGAGCAAACTCGTGGAGTTCGATCTACGCGGCAGCCAGATCAAGCCCGATGTCGAGTACATCGCGAGCAGCAGCCTCGTGCACTGACCCGCGCGTCAATCATCACGCGCTACCAATACATTGCGATAGCCGAAGCGCCGTGCATCTTCCGGCCTTAAGCGGGGCACGCGCACTGGATGCTTGCGGCAAGCCTCCACAAGTGCCGAGGCGCTCGGGCGCGCGTGCACGTGTGCACCTCCTCGCGCAATGTGCGGGCCAACCAGACCGATAAGACGTTCCAGAGCGCGTTCGCGTATGCCCAGCTCAGCAAGGTGTGCAAGCGTGTTGGCCAGGTAGTCGATGTTGCTCCCAGACAGGCCGCAACCTCCCCGGATCAAGTGCGCTTGTACGCTCAGCGCAAGCGGGCCCGTATAACTCGGGTGTGCCCGTTCCACTAGATAGGTAACTGCCATGACCTCCGGGCGGTCCCCGGTTAGCAGCGTTACGGGCACGAGGGCTTCGCGATAGACGCTGATCACCTATTCGCGCTCGCGCAGGTATTCCAACGTTTCGTGCGCGGCTTTTGGTGAGACGCGAAAAGCGATCCCCTCGCAGACGCCTCCGCGATCAAGCCCCAGCACGAGGCCTGGACGGCAGGGCGAGCCGCGATGATAGCGTGAGTAGATGCAGAAGCTGCGCCGCCATCCGGTGAGCTTGGCGTGCACCGTCTCCTCGAACGGGAAACCCGGCCGCCACATGAGCGAGCCGTAGGCAAAGATCCAGAGATCGTGTGAATCCGCCATCGCTACCTGGTTTCGGCCTTTCCCTTCTTGGCGTCCGTGGGCGCATCGGTCTGCATACCGCGGCCAAAGTCAGGGGCGGCCGTGTCCTGACCGGCCTGAATAATGCCGCGCCGAATGGAACGCGCTTCGGCAAACAGCCGGAAAAGTTTATCCCCGTCGCCGAACCTTATTGCACGCTGCAGCTCGGTCAAATCTTCCGAAAAGCGCCCGAGCATCTCTAGCACCGCCTCCTTGTTATTCAAGAATACGTCGCGCCACATGGTCGGGTCAGAGGCAGCAATGCGCGTGAAATCACGAAAACCGCCGGCGGAGAACTTAATCACCTCCGTATTCGTAACTCGTTCCAGGTGTTCAGCCGTATTGACTATATTATAGGCAATCAAGTGCGGCAGATGGCTCGTGATCGCAAGCACCAGATCGTGATGCTCCGCACCCATGATCTCGACCTTTGCGCCGAGCGCCATCCAAAACGCCTCGAGCTTTTCGACGGCGGCTTTGTCGGTCCCCGGTTCAGGCGTGAGGACCGTCCAGCGGCCGTCGAACAGCTCGGCAAAACCCGATTCCGGCCCTGACTTCTCGGTCCCCGCGATGGGGTGAGCGGCGATGAAGTGCACGCCCTTTGGTACGTGCGGAGCGACGTCGCGCACGACTGCCGCCTTGACAGAACCGACATCGGTCAGGATCGCTCCTTGGCGCAAATTCGGTGCAATCTCCTCGGCAATCGGCCCACAGGCTCCGACGGGAACGCCCAATATCACAAGATCGGCACCCTTCACCGCGTCGGCTGCTTTCACACAGCCGCCGTCAATGAGACGCAGCTTAAGCGCCGTCTCGATTGTCGCCTTGGTGCGCGCACTCCCGACGATCGTTTGCGCCAATCCCTTGCGCCGCACCGCGTGGCTAATGGACGATCCGATGAGCCCAATACCGATCAACGCAATGCGTTCGAACATAGGTTGCGTCATGCAGCCGGCCTCCCGAGAAACTCAGCGAGTGCTTTAACGACCGCGCGATTGTCGGCCTCCAGCCCAATTGTCATACGCAGGGCGTTCGGCAGGCCGTAGGCGCTAACGCGCCGCACGATGATCCCGCGCGACTTCAGGAACTGATCGGCGGCAGCAGCGCTCTTGTCCCGTTCCGCTGGAAAATGAACGAGCACGAAATTGGCGGCACTCGGCGTAACGTCTAAGCCCAGCCTCGCAAGCTCGGAGGTAACCCAGCCGAGCCACTGCTCGGTGTGCATTACGGCCGCTGCCTCGTGCGCCTGATCCTCGATGGCGGCTGCACCGGCGGCCATTGCCGCGGCGGACACGTTGAACGGACCGCGGATGCGATTGAGCACGTCGGCAATCTCTGGCGGGCAGTAGGCCCAACCGAGGCGTGCGCCGGCGAGCCCGTGGATCTTGGAAAACGTGCGGGTCATCACGGTGTTGTTCGTTGTCGCAACGAGCTCGATACCCGCCTCGTAGTCGTTTTGCCGCACGTACTCGGCGTAGGCCGCGTCGAGCACCAGTAGAACATCGTCCGGCAACTCGGCGCGCAGGGCCCGCACCTCGTCGATCGAGATATAAGTGCCCGTCGGGTTGTTCGGATTGGCTACAAACACTATGCGCGTTCGTGGCGTCACGCGCGATAAGATCTGCCCAACGTCGGTCCGGTATTCCGTCTCGGGCGCCACGACGGGAACACCCCCGTTGGCGAGAATGATGATGCGATAGAGTAAAAAGCCGTGTTGTGTAAATATCGCCTCATCGCCAGGCTCCAAATAAGCTTGCGCCAGAAGGCTCAAAATCTCGT
>JAUWCP010000261.1 GCA_030609245.1 Hyphomicrobium sp. | reverse complement strand
TCGCTTGCAAGACCGTCATCGGCTACGGCGCGCCAACGAAAGCTGGAAAGGCCTCCACACACGGCGCGCCTTTGGGCGAAGACGAAATAAAAGGCGCGCGCGAAGCCTTGGGATGGCCGCACCCGCCATTTGAGATACCTGACGGCATTAAGCAGGCGTGGCGTGCTGTTGGACAGCGCGGTGCGTCGGAATGCGCGGATTGGAAGGCTCGCCTTGCCAAGGCAGGCCCCTCCGCCACGGTAGCACTTGCCGATCCGGCAGGCGCATCCCGGCTTTCTGCCGTTACCGATGCCATTGTCGAGGCCAAGTCCGCCTTTGCGGCCGACGAGGCCAAGCGTGCCACGCGCGTGTGGTCGCAGATGACGTTGGATCGTGTCGTTCCCGTGCTGCCCGAACTCATCGGTGGCTCAGCAGATCTCACCGGCTCCGTTGGGACGCGCACTAAGGAGCACCACACGCCAGTTACTCGGGACAACTTTGCCGGCAACTACATCCACTACGGGGTGCGCGAGCACGGCATGGCGGCGGCCATGAACGGAATGGCGCTGACGGGCGGGCTCATTCCCTATAGTGGCACCTTCCTTGTCTTCACCGACTATTGCCGCCCTGCCATCCGCTTGTCGGCGCTGATGGGTCAGCGCGTGATCTATGTAATGACGCATGACTCCATTGGTCTGGGCGAGGACGGCCCGACGCACCAGCCGATCGAGCATCTGGCGAGCCTGCGCGCCATTCCAAACCTGCTGGTGCTGCGCCCGGCTGATGGCGTGGAGACGGCGGAGTGTTGGGAGATTGCGCTGAAGCATACCGACAGGCCGTCAATTCTCTCGCTGTCGCGTCAGGGCGTGACGCAAGTCAGGCCGTCGCCCACCAAGGAGAATTTGAGCACGAAGGGTGCCTACGTTGTTAAAGAGCCCGACGGTGGCCGCGACGTCACGTTATTGGCCACAGGCGCAGAGGTCGGGATGGCCGTTGCAGCAGCCGAAGCGCTTGCAAACGACGGCGTGCGTGCCGCCGTCGTCTCGATGCCATCGTTTGAACTCTTCCGCGCCCAACCCGAAGCTTACCGGGCACAAGTGTTGGGTGATGCCCCACGAGTCGCGGTCGAAGCGGGTGTGGTACAATGTTGGTATGAGTGGCTGGGGGCAAATGGCAGGTTTATTGGGCTTTCCGGCTTCGGCGCTTCTGCGCCGGGGCCCCAGGTGTTTGAGCACTTCGGCCTGACGGCGGAGAAAGTTGTGGAGGCTGCACGACGTCTTGCCAAAGGCGAAGCGTGAGAACAGACGCCGATTGGCCCAGCAACCTTGGATGTCCTTTGTATGGATCTCGACAAGCTTAAAACGATTGCCGATGTGGATGTGGGGGGCAAGCGGGTGCTCGTGCGCGCCGACCTCAATGTGCCGGTTGCGGACGGCAAGGTGTCGGACGCCACGCGTCTGGAGCGATTGCTTCCGGGCCTCAAGGACCTAAGCGCGCGCGGTGCGCGCATCGTCGTGATCTCTCACTTTGGCCGTCCGAAGGGTGCTCCCAACCCGGAGCTGAGTTTGCGTCGGGTGGCGGCAAAGCTCGGTGATCTCTTGGGTGCTCCCGTTCAGTTCGTGCCCGATTGCGTCGGTGCAGAGACGGAAGCGGCCGTAGCGGCGTTGAAGCCAGGCGAGATTGCCGTTCTGGAAAATCTGCGCTTTTACCCAGGCGAGGAGATGGACGATGCTGAATTCGCGGCCAAGCTTGCACGCTGTGGTGACATCTTCGTCAACGATGCCTTCTCCGCTGCACACCGCGCACACGCATCGACTGTCGGTCTGACGCGCGAGCTTCCCAGCTATGCGGGCCCCTTGATGATCGAGGAGATCAATGCACTGCGGTCCGTGCTGGATAACCCGGCGCGGCCAACGGTGGCGCTCATCGGCGGCGCCAAGGTGTCGAGCAAGATCCCCGTCCTCAAGCATCTGTTGAGTAAGGTCGATAAGCTGATCATTGGCGGCGGCATGGCCAATACGTTTTTGCTGTCGCACGACGTGGTGATTGGCAAGTCGCTGGCGGAGCCCGACTTCGTGGAAACCGCGCGCGAGATTATGGCTGCGGCGAAGGACCGTGGCTGTGCCGTCGTCCTGCCCAATGATGCTGTGATCGCGCGAGAGTTCCGCGCCGGTACCGCGTATGCGGTGGTGCCGACGTTGGCAGTGCCGGCTGACGCCATGATCCTCGACGTTGGGCCCAAATCGGTGGCGCACATGAAAGACGTCCTGAAAGAGTGCAAGACACTGCTTTGGAACGGCCCGCTCGGCGCTTTCGAAATTCCGCCATTTGGCGAAGGCACCTTTGCGCTTGCGCACGAGGCGGCGGCTCTTACCAAAGCGGGCGCGCTTGTCTCAGTGGCCGGAGGCGGCGACACGGTAGCTGCCCTCAACGCAGCGGGCGTGACGGACGACTTCACCTACGTTTCAACCGCGGGCGGGGCGTTCTTAGAATGGCTTGAGGGGCGCGAATTGCCAGGCGTTGCGGCGCTCATTGGCGCGCAGCGCTAAGCCAAAGGATCAGGTGGCACGATTGCATGTTTGCTGACGCACAGATTTACCTTGGTGTGGCGCTTGCAGGATTGGTGAGTTTTCTCAGCCCCTGCGTGTTGCCATTGGTGCCACCTTATCTTGGCTATCTCAGTGGCACGACCATCGACGAGTTCACGGCCGAAGGCGGCGTGGAAGGCCATGTCTGGAGGCGGGTTGTCCTGACCTCGCTTCTCTTCGTGCTGGGATTCACAACGGTGTTCGTAGGACTCGGTGCTGGAGCCTCATTGTTTGGCCAACTGATCCAGACCTATAAGCGCGAGCTGGAGATTATCGCCGGCCTCGTCATCATTGTTTTCGGTCTGCATTTTGTTGGGTTGTTTCGCATTGGGATGCTTTATCGCGAGGTGCGCTACCATACCGAGCATCACCACGGCGTCAGCTACATCGGTGCCTACGTTATCGGCCTCGCGTTTGCTTTTGGCTGGACACCATGCATCGGTCCGGTGTTGGCAACCGTGCTCGCGCTCGCGGCCAACGAGGCAAGTCTCGCCATGGGCGTAAAGCTCCTGCTCGCCTATTCGCTCGGGCTTGGTATTCCCTTCGTGTTGGCCGCGATAGCGATCGGCCCGTTTCTGACTTTCATGCAAAAGTTTCGCGGTCACCTCGATAAGGTGGAAAAGGCGATGGGGGTTGTCCTTATCGTGACGGGCATCTTGTTCCTCACCGGCTCGATCAATTGGTTTGGAAGCTGGCTGCTCGACACCTTCCCGGCGCTGGGCGAAATAGAGGCGTGGGTGACACCGGAAGGGCTGGGGAGGGACATCATGGAACGGGGCACAAGACAGTAGGTCAGCGCATGACCCAGGACGTTGCCGCCGATCG
>JAUWCP010000362.1 GCA_030609245.1 Hyphomicrobium sp. | reverse complement strand
CCTCTCCAATCGCTTCAAGAAATTAGGCTAGTTGGAATGAGGGTAAAATGAGTGCAGCTTATTCTCCCGAAATTGTCTGATGACAATTCGGCCGCCGGGTGCAGCCAATGTCCGCTTTTGACCCAAAGCGGACATTGGCCGAGTGGTCGAAATCGCGTGCGATGCGCTTATGTAAGGGGGCGCTGATCGCGCAAGAAGATCGGGAAAAGAATGCATGGCCTTATCGTTGCGGCCAAGGGAGCAATCTCATGAAGGAGGACAATATCCTGCCGTATGAGGGCGAGGCCGTCTTGCTCGACGACAGCGGCTCCGATTTCGATTGGCCAGCAGTGACGCGGACGCTCATCGAGACCATGCCGTGGCAGGTCGAAATGGCGCGGATTTTCGGGCGAGAGATGCCCGTCCCGCGAATGACCGCTTGGTTCGGCGACGCGGCCTACGCCTACAGCGGCGTTTGTCATCAGCCGGCTCCATTCCCTGCAATCATTCAGCGCCTGCGTGAACGAGCCGAAGTGCTATCAGGTGCATCATTCAATAGCGTTCTGCTCAACCTCTATCGGCATGGTCGTGATAGTGTCGGATGGCACAGTGACAATGAGGCCGGCCTTGGGGATCGCCCGACAATAGCCAGCCTGTCGCTCGGCGGAGCGCGGCGGTTTCAATTCCGCCACAGGAAAACGAAGCAGACGATCACCCTTGAACTAAGGATGGGGCACTGGCTTGTCATGGCGGGCAAGACGCAGCACTTTTGGCTCCACCAAGTGCCGAAGACCGCTGCCCCGGTAGCGGCGCGCGTCAATCTCACGTTCAGATACATGATGTCGTCGCGTCTATCTTGAGAACACTCTCACTGCGTAAAAACCGCCTCATCGAGGTGTACACTCCGTCATGGAGAGCGACATGATGACAACCGCACCTGCTTCCCCGCGCATCGCGCATATCTCTTGGGGTCGACTGGACGTTGAAGGGTATCCACCCTTCAAGGACGCCAAGGTATTTCCTGGTGGCGCACGGGAATGGGACTGGCGCGAGACTGGCACACGTCACGACCCGGGCATCCAACCTGGTGACGTTGACGAGCTGATCGAGCACGGCGCCGAGACCGTGGTGCTCTCCAAGGGCATCTGGGAGCGTCTTCGGGTTTGCTCTGAAACTTTGAAGCTGCTCGCGGACCGCGGCATTGCCGTTGAGGTCCTGCAGACCGAGGCAGCCGTCAAGCGTTTCAACGAACTTCGCCAAAGCACGCCGGTCGGCGGGCTCTTCCATTCGACCTGTTGAGTGTTGGCGCGCCGCTAGAGGGAACATGCGCGCGGCTGGTACCTATGTGGTACCTGTACCTAAACCGTCGTCCAAATGAGAGTGGTTAAGTCATTGAAATCGATGGTGAGCCCGGATGGTATCGAACCATCGACACCCTGATTAAAAGTCAGGTGACGCCCCAAGCAGGAAGGCCCCCGAGAAATGGGCGTTTCCTGCAAAATCACTACCACAGCAAGCTGTTAGTAACCCTCCTGCTGTTTCC
>JAUWCP010000256.1 GCA_030609245.1 Hyphomicrobium sp. | reverse complement strand
GCCAAATCACCGCTGATGACGTCATGGACACGGCAGCGGCGATGCTGTCCGTGTTCATCCGCGAACCGGAGTTTCAGGGCCAGACCAAGGACCGCCTTGCCACGCAAGAGGCCGCCCGTGTTGTCGAAACCACTGTGCGCGATGCCTTTGACTACTGGCTCGCCGACAGCCCCGCGCAGGCGACCAAGCTGCTCGAATGGGCCCTCGACCAATCTGAAATTCGCCTTAAGCGACGGCGCGAAAAAGAGCTCGGCCGCCAGTCGGCAACGCGCAAGTTACGCCTGCCTGGCAAGCTCGCCGACTGCACCATTCGCCACGCCGCCGGTACCGAGATTTTCATCGTCGAGGGCGATTCAGCCGGCGGTTCGGCCAAGAGCGCGCGCATGCGCGAGACGCAGGCCATCCTGCCCTTGCGCGGCAAAATCCTCAACGTGGCGAATGCGTCGTCAGCCAAGCTCGCGCAGAACCAGCTCCTCGCCGACCTAATCCAAGCGCTCGGCGCCGGGACCGGCTCAAGATACCGCGATGAGGACTTGCGCTACGAACGCGTAATCATCATGACCGATGCCGACGTCGATGGCGCGCACATCGCCTCGTTGCTCATCACGTTCTTCTATCAGCAGATGCCCGCGCTCATCGAAAACGGTCACCTCTATCTGGCGGTGCCGCCGCTTTATAAGCTGACGCAAGGCGCCAAGTCTGCCTATGCGCGTAATGACAAGCACAAGGACGAGTTGATCGCACGCGAGTTCAAGGCAGATAAGAAGATCGAGATCAGCCGCTTCAAAGGCTTGGGCGAGATGAATGCCGGCCAGCTCAAGGAAACAACCATGGACCCCAAACGGCGCACGTTGTTGCGCGTCGAAATTGGTGACGGCGAGCGAAGCGAGATCTCGGATGCGGTGAATGCGCTGATGGGGTCGAAGCCAGAGGCACGCTTCCGTTTTATTCAGGAGCACGCAGCCTTCGCGCACGATTTGGATATTTGATCGCCTGAAACGAGGGGCTTTCTGTCCCTCTTGCGAAGCGAATTATCCCAAAGCTTCATTGGAACGGCTAAAAGGAACTGCTGGCGTCCGATTCGCCGCAGTAATCCAAGAGACAAAGAAGGCTTCCAACATGACGAAGGCGCTGGTCGCAGAGTTTGTGGGCACATTCATGCTGGTGGCCTCGGTTGTCGCCGCTGCCGTGTTTTCCTTCCCCAACGCGGGCATCCTCGGTGTCGCGTTCTCGATCGGCTTTACCGTCATGGCGACAATCTTCGTTATCGGCCATCTCTCCGGCGGCCACTACAATCCCGCCGTCACGCTTGGCCTCACGATCGCAAGGCGCTTCGAGCCGTCGGCTGCATTGCCCTATATCGTAGCCCAGTGCCTGGGTGGCACTGCCGCAGCTTTCGTCTTCTATCTCATCGCAACGGGCAAGATCTCCGGCTTCGAGGCTGGCAATTTTGCCTCAAACACCTACGGCGGTCCGGACGGCTATTCGATGTATGCCGTCTTTCTCATCGAGGCCTTGCTGACAGCATTTCTCGTATTCGTCATCATGGGCGCCACCGCCGAACATGCGCCCCGTGATTTTGCCCCGCTCACCATCGGAGTCACGCTCGCGGCTATCCACATCATGGCCATCCCCGTCTCCAACGCCTCCGTTAATCCTGCGCGCAGTTTGGCCACGGCCCTTGTCGCGCTCGACGAGCCCTTAGCGCAGGTGTGGCTGTTCTGGGTGGCGCCCATTCTGGGCGGTCTTGCCGGTGGCCTGCTGGGTCGCTGGCTTTACAAGGAATGAGCCCCAAGCTGCGCTAGACGATAGTTGCGATATTGTGCCACTACTGCGGTCAGGCGCCACATCTTCATGGTTTTTCTTGCGTTTGTCACAGGGCTATGCGAGCACACGAGTGGCTCGAGCGCAGGGGATACTATTCTCTTAGTCCCTTTTCGAGACCACTTTCCTTTCATTTGCCGCCTTAGGCGAATCCTCCTACCCCTGCGCTCCGTCGCCCGCTGCCGCCCCAGAGCGTTGGCGCGGGCCGGTATGAACGCAGACGGAGACGTTGACTTTTGAATATGAAAACCTTCGCTGAGCTCGATCTCAGCCCAAAGGTGCAGGCGGCCATCGATGCCGCCGGCTACAAGACGCCGACACCAATCCAATCTGAAGCCATTCCCGTCGCTGTAGCTGGGCGCGACGTGCTCGGAATCGCCCAAACGGGCACCGGCAAGACCGCGTCCTTCGTGTTGCCCATGATCACACGGCTGGAAACGGGACGCGCGCGCGCGCGTATGCCGCGGTCGCTCATCCTCGCGCCGACGCGCGAACTTGCCGCCCAGGTGGCACAGAGCTTTGAGAAATACGGTGTCAACCACAAGCTAAGCTTGGCGCTCTTGATCGGCGGCGTCTCGTTCGATGATCAGAATCGCAAGCTGGACCGCGGCGTCGATGTGCTCATCGCCACTCCGGGACGCCTTCTCGATCACTTCCAGCGCGGCAAACTGATGCTCATGGGCGTGGAGATCCTCGTCATCGACGAGGCGGACCGCATGCTCGACATGGGCTTCATTCCCGACATCGAGAAGATCTGCAGGCTGTTGCCGCCGCGT
This sequence comes from Hyphomicrobium sp., assembly GCA_030609245.1. Lineage (GTDB taxonomy): Bacteria > Pseudomonadota > Alphaproteobacteria > Rhizobiales > Hyphomicrobiaceae > Hyphomicrobium_A. The sequence continues at coordinate 889 of JAUWCP010000256.1, read as the reverse complement.
CGCCAGACGCTGTTTTTCTCCGCCACAATGCCGCCGGAGATCACCCGCCTCGTCGATCAGTTTCTCACGAATCCTCAGCGGATCGAGGTCGCCCCGCCGTCCACTGCGGCCAATACGATCACCCAACGTTTCCGCTTCTGCAAAAGCGGGGAGGATTGGGCCAAACGCGAGATCCTGCGCGAGTTGATCGGAAGCCAGAACGTCCGCAACGCCATCATCTTCTGCAATCGCAAGGTCGACGTTGCGATCCTCCACAAATCGCTCGTCAAGCATGGCTTTAGTGCGGGCGCGCTGCACGGTGATATGGACCAGAAGAGCCGCATGGAGACGCTCGACAAATTCCGCTCCGGCGATCTCATGCTGCTAGCAGCAAGCGATGTCGCCGCGCGCGGGCTCGACATCCCCGACGTCAGCCACATATTCAATTTCGACCTGCCCTGGCAGTCGGATGACTACGTGCACCGCATTGGGCGCACGGGCCGCGCGGGCAAAGAAGGCTTCTCTGCCTCGCTGGTGACAACCGAAGAACTCAAGTCGCTCAAAGATATCGAGAAGATGCTCGGCGAAGCGGTCAAGTGGCTTGGCGATCCACCAACCGACCAAGATTATGCGGACGCTGGCAAAAAGCGCCGTCGCGGCGGACGCGGGACTGGGCGCGGGAGCGCTCGGAGCGGGAGCGCTCGGAGCGGCGCCACGCCCCGCGATGCCCGTTCTAGCGATCGTGGCAGCGGCCGGGGAGGCGATCGGCGCGGCCCTGCAAAGCGTCAGGAGTCGCTGCCTGAGCCCCAACAGCAGCACGGAGCAGAAAAACAGCGCGGCGAGCGGGATGCCCAACGCGCCGCCAAGCCACCGCGGCCCGAGCGCACGCGCGAGCAACGGGCTGCTGCTA
>JAUWCP010000170.1 GCA_030609245.1 Hyphomicrobium sp. | reverse complement strand
ACGATAGAGGGGCAGAATGCCATTATGAGCGCTACCGCCTTCGTGAAGAAATAGGTCTTCGTCGATGAGCGTGAGCGTCCCTCTCATTTTGCGCACGATGAGTACAAAGTGCACGTGGCGCGAATTAACCTCGGCAAAATTCTCATAAGGTTCAATTGTAAGCTCGGATTGGTGATGGCATCGCGTGACGTGCCTTCGGGTCGATGTCCCCCTTCATGGGGAGCGCACTTCTCCGAGACATTGCCAGAGGCGCCACTTCGGCGCCTCTGCTGTTTGTCGTGTGGGGCTTGATCATTCTCTCCGAGCCTACTGCCGCTCCCCGCCAGCCAGCCGCCGCTCTAAGAATGCCGAGTAGCGTGACATGCTGAAACAGAAGATCCAGAAGATTAGCCCCGCGAAAAAGTAGCCCGTCGCCGCCGTCTGCGGGGAAAACCACTTGGCGTCCGATGAAATCGATTGCTGCACAATCCCCAACAGATCGAACAAGCCGATGATGAGCACCAGGCTGGTATCCTTGAATAGCGCGATGAAAGAATTCACGATGCCGGGGATGACGAGCTTCAAGGCCTGCGGCAGCACAATGAAAGCCATCTTTTGCCCATAAGAAAGCCCCAGCGCGTCGGCAGCCTCGTATTGCCCGCGAGGAATGGCCTGCAAGCCCCCGCGGATGACTTCCGCCATATACGCCGCCGAGAACAACGCCACACCGATGAGCGCGCGCAGTAGTTTATCGAATGTCACGTCGGGCGGCAGGAACAGCGGCAGCATCACGGAGGCCATGAACAACACTGTGACGAGCGGCACGCCGCGCACGACCTCAATGAAGCCGATGCATGCCCAGCGCACGATGGGCAGTTCTGAACGCCGCCCGAGTGCCAGCAGAATGCCGATTGGAAACGAGGCGACGATACCGACGCTGGCCACCACCAGCGTTAGAAACAAGCCGCCCCACAGCTCGGTCGGGATGTGGGGCAACCAAAAGACCCCGCCCCTCACCAGAATGAAGCCAATGATCGGAAAGACGGTCAAAAGATAGATCGAAAGCCAAAGCTTGCCCGGAACGCGCGGGATCATGAGCGGCACCAGACCAGCGAGTGCCAGCACATAGGTCAGGTTGATGCGCCAGCGCTCTGGATCGGGGTAGCGGCCATACATGAACAGACCGAGCTTGTGGGTAACGAACGGCCAGCAAGCCCCGGCGTCTGGCTTGTTGCAGGCCGAGCCATCACTACCGGCAAAGACCGCACTGAAAATTGCCCAATCGACAAAGCCCACGATGACGTACCAAACGATCGTCAAGCAGATCAAAGTGAGGATCGTGTTGCCCCACGATGAAAAAAGATTGGTGCGCAGCCAATCCACCGATCGGGCGATCGGCCCTGCATCCATCCAATTCCTGTGAGCTTCGTGTGCCATCAGCGCGCCCTACCGCTCCACCAGCGCCATGCGCGCATTGAACCAGTTCATCAGCAACGCCGTGAGCAAACTGATCGCGAGGTAGACGCCCATCGTGATGAGGATCACCTCGACCGCCTGATTTGTCTGATTGAGAACGGTGCCCGCGAACACCGACACGAGATCGGGATAACCGATCGCCACCGCCAGCGAGGAGTTCTTGGTGAGATTGAGATACTGGTTGGTGAGCGGCGGGATGATGACACGCATGGCTTGCGGAATGACAACGAGCCGCTGCACCTGCCATGGGTGCAGGCCCAGCGCGGCGGCAGCTTCCTTCTGGCCGCGCGGCACCGCTTCAATGCCGCTGCGCACGATCTCAGCAATGAAGGCTGCGGTGTAGAGCGTCAGCCCAAGCAGCAGCGCCATCAACTCCGGCAGAAGCACGATGCCACCGTCGAGATTGAAGCGTCCGGGCGTGGGATACTCGAACGAAATCGGTGCACCTAAGGAAAGAAAGACGACAAGCGCCGGCATCACGACGACGGCAAGGCCATACCAAAATGCGGGAACTTGCTCGCCCGTCGCAAGCCGTTTGCGCCTTGCCCAGATGCCGATGGCGACGGCCCCGGCGATACCCGCGAGTGCAGCGATCAGCACCGCACCGAGTCCGGGCTCCCAAACCGGCGCGGGCAGATACAGCCCGCGATTGGTGACGCCAACCCCGAGTGGCAACTCTAGCGCCGCGTCCGGTGATGGCAGAGCGATAAGCAGCGTGAAGTACCAAGCCAGCAGTTGAAGAAGCAGCGGCACATTGCGAATGGTCTCCACGTAAACAGTGCCAAGCCGCGCCACCAGCCAGTTAGAAGACAGCCGCGCTAGTCCAATGACGAAACCAAAAACGGTCGCAAGCACGATCCCAATGACGGCGACCAGCAGCGTGTTGGTGAGACCAACCCAGAACACCTGTCCGTACGTACTGGTACTCTTATAAGGGACGAGCGTCTGCGAGATATCAAAGCCTGCCGTGCGGTCCAGAAATCCGAACCCGGTCGCAATGTTCTGCGCATTGAGGTTGGCTGCCGTATTGAGCCCGATCTCGATGAAGAACGCAGCGACGCCGACGAGTAATGCAATTTGCAGAATGATCCCGCGCGTGCGCGGGTCATAGAGCCAGGCGAAGCTCTGCGTTTCTTGAGGTGACCCGTTGCGTGTGCTCGCCATCTCCCCTGCCCCCGCTAGCGGATCGGTGGGGCGTAATGCAGCCCGCCGTCTTTCCAAAGCTTGTTCTGGTCGCGCGCGATGTCGAGCCGTGATCCCTTGCCGACGTTACGCTCAAACGATTGACCGTAGTTGCCCACGTTCTTCACGATCTGATAAGCCCAATCGTTGTCGAGACCGATGCCCAATCCGTATTCGCCCTCCGTCCCCAGCAACCGCCGGATTTCCGGGTTACCTGAATTGATCATCTCATCGACGTTCTCCTGCGTGACGCCGAGCCCTTCCGCGTTAAGCCACGCAAAGAGCGTCCACTGCACGAGGTTTGCCCATTGATCGTCGCCCTGGCGCACGGCGGGGCCCAGTGGCTCCTTAGAGATGATTTCCGGCAGAACGACATACGCACTCGGATCAGCCAACTTGATGCGTTGCGCGTAGAGGCCAGAAGCGTCGGTGGTGTAGGCGTCGCAACGGCCAAGATTGAAAGCCGCGACCGCTTCCTCATTCTTTTCAAACACCACCGGGTTGTACGTCAGGCTGCGGGTACGAAAGTAATCGGCGACATTGAGCTCGTTCGTCGTGCCCGTTTGCATGCATATGCTGGCGCCGGCAAGCTGCGCTACCGACTTTAGATCGAGCGACTTCTTCACCAAGAAGCCTTGGCCGTCGTAGTAAGTGACGCCGACGAAGGCGAGGCCCTGCTGGGTGTCGCGGCTCATAGTCCACGTTGTGTTGCGCGATAGCAGATCGATTTCGCCCGATTGCAATGCCGTGAAGCGCTCTTTGGCTGAGAGCGGCACGAACTTGACCTTCGTTGGATCCTTGAAAATCGCCGAGGCAACTGCTCGGCAGAAGTCAACGTCGAGCCCCGTCCATTCGCCTTTGTCATCAGGTGCGCTGAAGCCAGCCAATCCAATGTTCACGCCACAGCGCAAATCGCCACGCTTTTTAACCGAATCAAGAGTCGAAGACTGCGCATGCGTGGCACTTGCCACCGCAATGAGCCCTAGAGCAGCGGCTGTGAGAATTTGGGTCCGGTGCCGCATCGAATTGGCTCCTTAAACGACGGCGGGCGCGTAGGCGCCTTTGTTCAATGGGCGAGAATTTGTGACAGAAACTGACGCGTGCGTTCCGATTTCGGATGATCGAAGAACACTTCAGGTGAAGCGTCCTCCACGATCTGACCCTCATCCATAAAAATGACGCGATCGGCCACGGCGCGGGCAAAGCCCATCTCGTGAGTAACGACGATCATGGTCATGCCTTGCTCGGCCAGCTCTGTCATCACGTCCAGCACCTCCTTCACCATTTCCGGATCGAGCGCGGACGTGGGCTCGTCGAACAGCATGATGCGCGGGCTCATCGCCAGCGAGCGCGCTATGGCAACGCGCTGCTGCTGTCCGCCCGAAAGCTGTCCGGGATATTTGAACGCATGTTCTTGGATCTGCACGCGCTCAAGCAATTGCATCGCAAGCTTCTCGGCGGCTGCGCGCGCCATCTTACGCACCCACACGGGCGCTAGGCACACGTTGTCGAGCACCGTGAGATGCGGAAAGAGATTGAATTGTTGAAAGACCATACCGACTTCGGAGCGCACGGTTTCGATCTGCCGCAAGTCGTTAGTCAGCGTGTGCCCATCGACAACGATTGTGCCTTTGTCGTGCGGCTCCAGCCGGTTGATACAGCGAATGAGCGTCGACTTGCCCGACCCTGATGGTCCGCAAATGACAATCTTCTCACCCTGATTCACCTCAAGAGAGACGTCGTTTAAAGCCTGGAAATCGCCGAACCATTTGTGTACGCTCGACATTTGGATCGCGAGCGCATTTTCCGACTCCGGATCAATGCGGGCATGAACTTCGACCATGATTCCCCCGACAAGCTTCGCCGGCATCATCCCCATTCGGGCCCCGAGATCAAGCCGTTTCTCCGGCAGACAGGCGGCGGCCAAGGAAAACAAATTCATTTGCATTGGACTTCGCGCGGCCAAGCTCACGAAATTCGTTGCGGACATAAAAGCCAATGTTGCGCGCATCGCCGCCCGTCACCACGTGAACGCCTTCGACCCCTGCACGTGCGGCGTCTGCTGCAAAAGTGTCAATGAGCTTCGCGCCGATTCCAAGGTTGCGATATGCGGGCGTCAGGTTGACGTGCAGGTGTGCGGGATAAGCTACGGTCAGAGCCGCAAAGTCCTTGAAATAACCGATGTCGCTGAAGCGCGGCGTTCGTGCCGGGTCGTCGAGGCTACCAATAAGGTAACCGGCAAGCGTGTCATTGGTGTCGAATGCCAGGTACGCCCACTCCCGATCGCGCTCTAGATAGCGCCCGAGCCATTGCTCGCGAAACGCGTGCCTATCCGCCTCGCTTGCGAACGACTTCGTTCCACTTGCTTCGAAGAAGATGGCATCGAGTGCGGGAAGCAGACGTTCGTTTTCCGCGATGTTGCTCCACCGCCGAATGACAATGTCATCACCGCTGAGCTTGGACGCCCGGGTCATGGCGCTGATCCTGCCTGCGTTAACGCGCGCTTGCCAACCTGATTACTCGCAAAAAATGGGGCCGGAAAGAATCCGGCCCCTCTGTCCTTATATCTCGCAACAGCCTGACTCAGTAGTAGGAGTCCCGGCAGCTATA
>JAUWCP010000346.1 GCA_030609245.1 Hyphomicrobium sp. | reverse complement strand
GCGCCAATGCACGCGCATCGATGTCAAGGGGAACGCCGAGTGCCTTGGCTACGCTTTCGGCCGTTATATCGTCGTGGGTCGGGCCTATGCCGCCAGTCGTAAACAAGTAGGTGTAGCAGGCACGCAGTGCGTTGACCGCATCGACAATCTCCGCCTCGTCGTCGGCAACGATGCGCACCTCTTTCAACCGAATGCCAACGCGCGTCAGATGATCGGCGATGTAGCCGATATTGCGGTCCTTGGTGCGGCCCGACAGGATCTCGTCTCCAATAACTAAGACCGCCGCCGTGACCTCACGTTCGTCACTCACCTGGGGCTCCATTTTTGTTCTAGGCGCTGATTGATCTAGCACCGCAACCGCGCGCCGACGAGGCCGGGCAGGCATCTTTCCAGCTTTGCATTGCGAACTGCTTCGCCGTCATTCTAGGTTTGCCTCATGCGATTCTCTTCCCCCCTTAAGCGCGGACGGCTCCTCCAGCGATACAAGCGCTTCCTGGCCGACGTGACCCTCGATACCGGCGAGACCATCACGGCGTCGTGCCCCAATACCGGTTCGATGCTGGGGCTCACCGCATCAGGCTCCGCGGTTTGGTTGTCCGAAAGCGACAGCCCCACGCGCAAGTATCGTCATACCTGGGAGATGATCGAGACGGATCTCGGCAAGGGTGCCTCACTCGTTGGCATAAACACGGGGCACCCCAACCGCCTCGTCACCGAAGCCATCGAAGGGCGGCGCATCCGCAAGCTTAGCGGTTATCAGTCTCTCCGGCGCGAAGTGAAGTACGGCGCAGCAAGCCGCATCGACATTCTACTGGAGGATACTAAGAAAGGCCGCTGCTACGTCGAGATCAAGAACGTGCATCTGATGCGCAAAGTCGGGCTGGCAGAGTTCCCCGATTGTGTCACCGCGCGTGGCGTTAAGCATCTCCGAGAGCTCACCGAGATGGTGGCCCAGGGCCACAGGGCCGTGATGCTATTCTTGATCCAGCGCAGCGATGCCAATCGCTTCAAGATCGCCAGCGATCTCGATCCTGCCTATGCCGAAGCGTTCCGCCAGGCCGCTTCGGCCGGTGTAGAGGCGATGGCCTACCGTTGCCATATGAGCCCAGAGGAAATCGTGCTCGACGCCACTGTGCGCATCGAGACGTAGTCTTTCGCCTTGTTGCATCTTGGGCGTGTCAGGCACGCGGGAGGCGTAGCACAATGTTACCGCGTCCCCGCACCCGCTCGTAGCCGCGCTCTAGAAGAAAGGCCACACAGTCACGCCGCCATTCCCGTGCTCCGTTCTCCATAATTATCAGCTTGGGCCAGAGCGATGGTGGGGCCTCCTCCATGAACGGGAGCAGCGCCAAGTCCTCTGCACCTTCGATATCCGCCTTGAGCGCGTCGATCCGCTCGAAGCCATGCTCCTTGACGAGTCCAAGGAGCTTTCGCACCGGCAAACGTATCACACGGCGCTCACCTCTTCCCCTGCGATTGAGATTGAGCGAGGTGTACCCAAAATTGTTGAGATCGACCGCAAATTCAGCGACCTCCTCGCGATCCGCAACCGCGACGGCCGCAATTCTGATGCTCAGCCCATTCAGCGCTATATTCTCGCGAAGCCGTGCCAGCATTGTGTCTTGTGGCTCTATCGCCAGGATCCGTGCGCCCGGTCCTGCGAGCCTGCCAACAAAAATGGAATACGCGCCGACGTTGGCGCCGAGATCGACGAACTGGAAGCCGGGCCGTACGACGGACCGTAGAATCTCAAGTTCCTCGGGATCGAAGAATTGTGGCGTCACCATCAGGCGCCGCTCGCACGCGTTGTCCCGAAGTCGAAGCCGCATGCGCTGCCGAGAACGGTCACGTCGATCGGTTGGGATGACGTCGCTTGAAGCAAAAAACGGAGCCAGCCAGAAAATCGCTTTCCGGGCCAGTTTCTCGGAAGGCGACGGCCAATGTTGCGAACCGCATTTTGCAGTCGGTTGGGCGGAAAGGTTCCGAACGGCTGAATAGACGTCATTGTTGTCAAA
>JAUWCP010000242.1 GCA_030609245.1 Hyphomicrobium sp. | reverse complement strand
GCGATGATCAGAAGCGGCTTACCCGCCTGCACCACGGACTCAAGAAGCGGCAAAAGGGCTTGGAGGCTCGAAAGCTTCTTCTCGTGGATCAGGATGTGGGGGTCTTCCAACTCGGCAATCATCTTGTCGGCGTTGGTGATGAAGTAGGGTGAGAGATAACCGCGATCGAATTGCATACCCTCGACCACGTCGAGCTCAGTATCCAGGCTCTTGGATTCCTCGACCGTGATGACGCCCTCGTTGCCGACCTTCTTCATCGCCTCAGCGATCTTCGCGCCGATTTCGACGTCACCGTTGGCAGAAATAGTGCCGATCTGGGCGATCTCGTCGTTGGAGGTGACCTTCTTGGCCTTCGTCTTGAGTTCATTGACGATCGCAACGACGGCGAGATCGACGCCGCGCTTCAAATCCATGGGATTGGCCCCGGCCGCCACTGATTTGGCGCCTTCCTTGACGATGGCCTGGGCCAGAACCGTCGCCGTCGTGGTGCCGTCTCCGGCAACATCAGAGGTCTTGGAGGCAACCTCGCGCACCATCTGCGCGCCCATGTTCTCGAACTTGTCCTCAAGCTCGATCTCTTTGGCAACGGTGACGCCATCCTTTGTCACGCGCGGGGCGCCAAACGACTTCTCCAGCACGACATTGCGGCCCTTGGGGCCGAGCGTCACCTTGACGGCGTTAGCGAGGATATCGACGCCGCGCAGCATCTTATCGCGCGCGTCCTGCGAAAACTTGACGTCCTTGGCAGACATATGAAGCAACTCCTATCGAATGTGTGAGAAAAAAGGGGGCGCGATAAAACGCATCACGCTGCGGCGCGCACCGAGGACGTCGCTTCGAGCACGCCCATGATGTCGCTTTCTTTCAGGATGAGCAGCTCCTCGCCGTCGATCGTTACTTCGGTGCCGCTCCACTTGCCAAACAACACCCGATCGCCGGCCTTCAAATCGAGGGGCACGACCTTGCCGGTTTCGTCTCGGGCGCCGGGGCCAACGGCGACCACCTCGCCTTGCATCGGCTTCTCTTTGGCGGTGTCGGGAATGATGATGCCCCCGGCGGTCTTACTGTCTTCCTCCACGCGGCTAACAACCACGCGGTCATGAAGAGGACGGAACTTCATATGATCAACCTCTTGATTTCAGAAACTTTTTGTCTGTCGATGTAGGTGCCTGCCGGGCAGCCAGTGACGCCGCGGCTTCGGGAAGCTAGAGCCCGTTTTGGCAACCGCTGGCCGGTTTTGCTACCCGCATCCGCTATATGGGCCCGGCTGTTAGCACTGTCAAGACAGGAGTGCCAGCATCGTGGACCCCGTGCCGACATCGGTACCGTTAATGTCCAGCAACGCTCCGCAACGGAATATGCCGCTCAAGACGTGCGCGGTTATGGGCCTTGTTCAACCTGCTCGACAATCTTGGCGATGAACGCATCGAGATCCCCGGGATGGCGCGACGTAATGATCCCCTGATCCGCCACCACTTGGTGATCGACCCACCGGCCCCCTGCATTGATCATGTCAGTGCGGATCGAAATATAGGAAGTGACGTTGCGTCCTTTGACGGCGCCGGCCTCGATCAGCAACGCCGGTGCATGGCAGATCGCGGCCACCGTTTTGCCCTTGGCGAGAAACCCTTTGATGATTGCCAGTGCGTTGTCATCGATGCGCAAGGTGTCGGGATTCATCTGCCCGCCAGGCAGGACAAGGGCGTCGTAATCGTCAACTTTCACGTCGGTCAGTTTCAAATCCACGTTGACGGATTTTCCCCAATCCCTGTGCAGCCAACCCTTAATTTCACCTGCTTCGGGCGCGGCAACGTCGACCTTCGCCCCCTTCGCGATGAAATCGTTCAGCGGCTTGATGAGCTCCGATTCTTCAAAGCCATGCGTTGCAATAATGAGAATGCGACTATCCGCAATTGCAGGCATGTTGCGCTCCTAGATCGGCCGAGATTGGTCGAAAATCGAAAACAGTGTCCGACTATGATGGCGCCCGGCATAATGGCCGGAATTTTATTGCGCCTCACCGGCGGAAAATTATGCACGCCTATGACTTTGCCACAAATTGAGAAGACCCGCGCCACCTCTGTGGCACGGGTCTTTGAGACAGTATTCGCAGTTTTTTTGCAAGCCCTTGGCTATGCAGCCGTGCTGCGCTCAAATGGCGAAGCTCTCGATCTTGGCGCCCCTTTTTAACTTTGCCACCAGCCAATTCGGTTTGCGCCCGCGTCCCGTCCAGGTCTCGGAGCGATTGGCAGGGTTCGCGTACTTTGCAACGCTGGTTTTGCCCCGGCCGCGGCCCCCATACAATTCCGAAACGGAAAAGCCGCGCTTTTCCGCCAGTTTCGCCAATGCCTGCTTCACTTCGGAACGCTCACGATCACGGGCGGTATTGATTGACTTTTGAACCCTCTGTTCCAGATCCAAAAGGTCTTTAAGCGACATCTTGTCGACGTTGACAGTGGCCATCCCACTTCCTTCCTATTTCCCCTTTGACTTTTCTATTAGTGGCTAATCGCCTCGAAGGCCTTTTGAATTACTTTCCATCCGGGAATTGTCAAGATGACTAAACTAAGGATTGCCCAATAGTATCAGAAGCGAGCAATACGGACGGTTGCAACCACAGCGGGAGGCGATGGCTGGTGGTACGACGAAATGAATTAATTAACTCTATACAGCTCAGCCTAAGCGCGAACTTGCCTTGCACATTCTGCTTATTGGGAAATCCCCGCGCCCGTCGCTCACAAGTCGCACAACTTGTCGTGTGATGGATTGCCCGCTGCAAATTGGCTAAGGGCTATCGCGCCGGTGAACGGCTCGTTCAGATGCCGTTCACTTGGCGTCTCTTAGGCTGCACCTACCCTGAAATCCTATCTTCCCCGGAGTGATCCAAGGGGGCGCAGCGCTCAGGGTCGCTGCGCCCTTTCTTGTTTTGACGCCGACGGGCCGGATACGGAACTCTTACCTAGCAACAGACGTTTGATTTCAGGGCAGCGAGCCGGTACGTTTCGTGCCTTTCCCGCCCTTTACGCACATTCTGCGCAACGACCATCGCTCAGAGGCCCGAAACATGACTTTCACGCTCTCCCCCCTCCCCTATGCTTATGACTCGCTTGAGCCATACATGTCGGCTGAAACGCTGCAATTTCACCACGACAAGCACAATCAAGCCTACGTCGATATGGCCAACAAGCTGGTCCCGGGCTCGAAATACGAGGGCAAAAGCATCGAGGAGGTCTGCAGGGAAGCGTTCGCCAACAAGGACCAGCCGATCATCAACAACGTGGGCCAAGCCTTCAATCACAACCATTTCTGGCAGTGGATGAAGAAGGGCGGGGGCGGCAGCAAGTTGCCGGGCAACGTCGAGAAGCTCGTGGCCGACTTTGGCGGCTACGATAAATTGCGCAACGACTTCATCGAGGCCGGCAAAACGCAATTCGGCTCTGGCTGGGCCTGGCTCGTCATTAAGGACGGCAAACTTGCAGTAGCAAAAACGCCCAATGGCGAAAACCCGCTGATGCACGGAGTGCAACCCATTCTCGGCTGCGACGTGTGGGAACACAGCTATTACATCGACTACCGCAATGCGCGGCCGAAGTACCTGGAGGCCTGGTTCGACAACCTCGTCAACTGGGAGCATGTCGAGGAGCTGGTGGGCTGAGCT
>JAUWCP010000190.1 GCA_030609245.1 Hyphomicrobium sp. | reverse complement strand
CCGACCTCCGGCTCGCGCGCTGCGTTCTCGATCACGGTCTCTCCGCGCGCCAGCGCTGAAGCCAGCAGTACATTGTGTGTGGCACCCACCGATACCTTGGGGAAGGTCACACGGCCGCCGCGCAGACCTCCTGCTGCCTTGGCAAGGACGTAGCCGCTTTCAATATCGATTTCCGCGCCGAGCGCCTTCAGACCCATGAGATGCATGTCAACCGGGCGCGTACCGATCGCGCACCCGCCAGGCAGCGATACCTTGGCCTGCCCGCAGCGCGCGATCAGTGGGCCGAGAACCCAGAAGCTTGCGCGCATGCGGTTCACCATCTCGTAAGGCGCCACCGTATCGACGATGTCGCGCGCGGAAAGGTGGAACGTCTCGCCCAGATGCACCGCGGGCCCGGCGCGCTTGCCGTCAACGGCGAGATCGACGCCGTGATTGCGCAGAATGCGCGCCAACAAGTTCACGTCGGCAAGGTTGGGCACGTTCTTGAGTGTGACCCGATCCGACGTCAGCAGGCTTGCTATCATCAGCGGCAGAGCGGCGTTCTTCGCTCCCGAAATGGGGATAGTGCCTATGAGCCGCTCGCCGCCCACAATCTTGATGCGATCCATGAAGGTCCGATCCCGTTATCTGTCCCGATGAGCCCGTGTTTGCGTGCCCCGCGCTGCGGGCACGTGGCCGACTCAACACGTGAATCTGTCAATCTTTAGCCGTCGAGCCCCATCCAGCAAGGGCGCCCTGCGAGGGCGTCGCAGACCGCTCAACCGCTTTTATTCTCGCCAGAAGGCTTTGAGTTACTGGTCTTTTCTGCCCCGTCTGGGGCGCAAACGCCCGCCTGAGCGCGCGCGCGCGCCTGGTCCTTGCGCCGCCTGAGATTGGCCCGAAGCTCAGCCTCCAGCCGCTCTTCCCGGTTCGCCAAGCGGGATTGCCGGTGACTGGGGATATCGTCCTTAGGGCTCATCTCTACCGCCTCACCTCTGGACGATAGGTATCACATCTGAAAATGGGCCGAAGCAGGGCGTTGAGCGCAAGGCGCGCGCGGCTTGCCCCCTCCAGGGGCCTGTGGCAAGTGTCCGCGCGCTCTAGAGCAAGATCGTTCTTGATGGAATCGCTCAGCCTTCGTCCGGGAGGTCTCCAACAGATAAGTGAATCTTGCTCCAAATCAAAAGTGTAGAGACTGATTCACGTTTCACTTGGAAAAGCCAAGTGCGTCCAGATGCAGGTGCGTCCAAGTGAAACGATCAGGCTCTAGATCGCCTAGTTCGCTGCCGTAGCTCAGTTGTAGAGCACTCCCTTTCGCGGCAGATTTTGGAACGCGCTGAAGCGTAAATTTACCCCCGGTCGGGGGCTCCTCGAAACCGACAAGGTTGACCGCTAAGTAGGGCGATGACCGAGACACGATCGAGTGAGCACATGATGAAGTTCAACAAGCACGCCAGCATCCACGTGTGCGCCCTGAGACACGTACCCGACGTGGTCAAGCAGATTGGCGCACAGCACCTCGTGAGCGCCATAAACGACGAATTCCTGCCGGCTACGCCAGCGGAGATTTCCTGTGAGCGCCATCTCAAGCTTGACATGCATGACATCACCAAGGCGCAGCCCGGCTCAGCACTTCCCGGCACAAAGCATGTGGTGGAGCTGCTCGACTTCGTGCTGAGCTGGGACAAACAGGCCCCAATGCTGATTCATTGCTTTGCGGGGCTCAGCCGTTCGACAGCCGCTGCGTTCATCTCGCTGTGCGCCTTGAACCCGCGCACCCCTGAAGAGATCATCGCGCGCGCCCTGCGGCAGTCATCTGATACGGCGGTCCCAAACCGGTTGTTCGTCGCGCTCGCCGACAACGTGCTTCGTCGCGAAGGTCGCATGGTCGCGGCGCTCAACAGTATGGGCCAAAATAGAATTGCCTATGAGTGCATTCCATTCGGCGTCGAGGTGCTCCACGAGCCCAACGAGGCCGGGACCGCGTATCAAGCCGCGTGAGAAACCGCACGGCCTGTCGGGCTCCCTGGCATAAGTACTACAGCCGTCCAGCCACACTTGTCGCTTGGCTATCGGCCGCCGGCCCCGGAAACAGCCTTGCCGCCAGCATCTGTTCTGCCCGACGCTTCGGTCAGCCCAGACGCTGGCCGATGAGCGCCGCATTCTAACTTAGAAACTGGTACCGCTTCGAGCGGCAGGCCAGCTGATGACGCCGGCCACAAACATAGGCTGAGGTATCCTTTTTCGGTTAGGATGATCGCATGAGGCTAAAGGGCAGCCCGCCATGTAGCTTCCCCGGCCTCATGGAACTGGCGCTCGGTATCTTCGACGGCATTTGTCACCACCTCCACCGGCACCTAAAGCGCAATCGGCAGGGCGCGACAAACCCTCGACGACGTCGTTTCGCGACCTTGATGAGGCTGTAAGCAACGGTTTGAAACGGAGGAGATCGACATGGGTGCAATACTCACAAATCTCCGCAACACCGTCGCTGCCGGTTTTGTACTAACACTCATAATCTACATTCTCGTCCGTCTCTTTCTCGGCACGGGCATCGGTTTAGACAGCGCCTGGTGGGCATTCTGCCTTCGCTGGTTGCATGTCATTAGTGGCATCATGTGGATTGGGTTGCTGTGGTATTTCAATTTTGTCCAAATTCCCAACATGGGCAAAATTCCCGACGAGCAGAAGCCGGCCATTGGCAAGGTCATTGCACCGGCCGCATTATGGTGGTTTCGCTGGGGCTCAATGGCGACAATCGTGACGGGTCTGATCCTGGCCTGGATGAATGGTTATCTGTGGGATGCTCTTTCAGTGGGCCTGACGGATAACGGTAGCAGCACGCCCATTGGCATTGGCATGTGGCTTGGCATCATCATGTGGATCAATGTGTGGTTTGGCGTCTGGCCAAATCAGAGGAGGGCCCTGGGGATCGTAGACGCCAGCAGCGAAGAGAAAGCCGCGTCGGCAAAAACAGCAATGCTGTTCTCGCGAGTGAATACACTCCTTTCTATCCCAATGCTGTTTTTCATGGTGGGCATGTCACACGGCGGTTTTGCCTAAGCTCGCTTCCGCGATGCCAGGCAAGGATGCGGAGAACGTAACGGCGAAGCTAAATATCAATTCACGACTAGCTGATACCGAAAAATATGGTTCGCAGCCACAAGGTGTAGTCGGACTCGAGCGTCATAATGACCACGAATACCAAGACCAAAACCGGCGGGAGCAGAATGGCATATGCCAGCGCTAGTCGCTCCCAGGCCATATGCATGAAGACGGCGACAATCAGGCCTGCCTTCAACATCATGAACAGCAGGATCAGAGACCATCTGAGATAGCCCTCGAAGTTAAAATAGTCGACGAGATAGGAGAAAGTACTGAGCACAAACAGCCAGCCCCAAACCACAAGATAGAGCTTGATCGGATGTTCCTGTCCTTCGTGGTCGAGAGAGTCCGAGACCGACTCAACCTGTGCCGTTGCCTGCGCCATTGTTCCCTCCTACCAAAGATAGAAAAGTGCAAAGATAAACACCCACACCAGATCAACGAAGTGCCAATAGAGCCCCATGATTTCGACGCTCTCGTAGTTCCCCTTCCTGCTGGTGAAAAAGCCCGCCGTTCCGCGGTCGTAGTCTCCCCGCCAAACCTTTCGGGCAACGATGATTAGGAAAATCACGCCGATCGTCACGTGAGTGCCATGGAAGCCCGTGATCATGAAAAAGGTCGAGCCGAATTGGGGCGCACCCCAAGGGTTGCCCCAGGGCCGAACGCCTTCCGTGATCAGCTTGGTCCACTCGAAGGCCTGCATGCCAACGAAACTGGCGCCGAGTAGCGCAGTCACCAGCAACAAAATCGTGGTCGTCTTCCGGTGGCGCTGGTAGCCGGAACGGACGGCCATGGCCATCGTACCGCTCGAGCTGATCAGGACGAAGGTCATGATGGCTATCAGGATAAGCGGAAGATGCACCCCTCCGATCTCCAACGCAAAGACTTCGCTCGGATTGGGCCAAGGTACCGTCGTCGAACTTCGCACCGTCATGTAGGAGAGCAAGAAAATGCTGAAGATGAACGTATCGCTGAGGAGGAAGATCCACATCATCGCCTTGCCCCAGGGGACGTTCTTGAACGCCCTCTGGTCAGACGACCAGTCGGACACGACGCCGTCCAAGCCTTGAGGCAACGCAGCTGAAGCACCGGTATTTGTCACAGCAGCATTTGTCATGAGCTTTGATCCAGTTTACCTGATCCCGCAGATGGCCAATAAAGTTGCCAGATTATCATTCCCCGAAAACAGCAGGACGAACAGAACCAGCCAAACCGCGAGCAGAAAGTGCCAGTAGACGGTGCACAACTCGATGCTCAGGCGTAACCGGCTCAAATCAGCGTCATCGTTTACCCCGGCCGCGGTTTTGCCCCACGCCGCTAGGCCGCCCAGCATATGCAGCGCATGCAATCCTGTGATCAGATAAAAGAACGCGATGGAGGGGTTGGTGATGTCAAAAAATGGTATCGAGTCCAGCTGCCACCAGGCGACAATCTGCCCGCCCAGGAAAGCAGAGCCAAATACGCCCGCTGCAGTCAGCCCCCACTTCACGTGTTCCATCTCTCGCCGTCGTGCCAGAGGCGAACTCGCGGCGCGGCCTACCGCAACCTTTGCCCATTGCAACGCCGCGCTGCTCAAAACCAGCATCGCAGTGTTCAGCCACAAAAGCCGCAGCGGCGGCGCAGGACGCCAGTCTTCATGCACCATACGTTCTGCAAATGCGATAATTAGGAGCATGAACAAAACCGTGACCACTGCGAGAAAAATCCTCAGGGCAAGTTTTGCTCTAGGCAGGGGAAATGCGACACCATCGTCAAGGTCGTCGATCCGACCCTGTGCGGTCACCCAAGGTTTTTCTGT
>JAUWCP010000309.1 GCA_030609245.1 Hyphomicrobium sp. | reverse complement strand
AGCTTCTGGAAAGCTGGTGCTTCTAGCTCAACGTCCTCCAATGGATCGGGCGTGCTTTGCCTGCGGCGAGTTCTGGTACGTGGATCAGCGCGACCATCGTGAGCAGTGTACCGACGTAGAAGGTAGCGACGACACCACGCGAGGTGCCGATTGGAGCGGCCCTTCATCACACGAAAAGACCTCGCCTCAGCACTACGATCTCAACAGCTTACCGATTGGGAGTTCTGGAGCGGAAAGGGACACGGAACGTGGACGCGACGGAAAACAAAGCGAGCCCAAATAGTACTCGCGGCCCATGGAGGCAGATCCTGACCGGACTTGGTGGCCCGTTCACTGCGCTCTTCCTCTTTTCAGGGATTATCAACTTACTTGCTCTTACCGGCGCATTCTACATGCTGCAGGTTTACGACCGCGTGTTGACGAGCCACAGCATACCGACCCTTCTGGCACTATCGGTGCTGGCCGTAGGCCTATTCGTTTTCTATGGCGCGTTCGACATTCTGAGGGCACAAATGCTGGCCCGGCTCGGGCTCGCTATAGATGACCGGCTTACCCCGCTTGCGCACCGCGCTTCAATGCTGTTGCCGATCCATCATGCATCGCCTTCAGAGGCGATGCAGCCCCTGCGTGACGCACAGACCATCAGCAGATTTTTCGGTAGCAACGCGCCGATCGCGATCCTCGATTTGCCTTGGATCCCGCTGTTTCTGGGTTTCATCTTCCTGCTTCATCCGCTGTTGGGGATGATCGCGACTTTGGGAACCGCTTTATTGGTAATGTTCACGTGGGCTACTGAGCTTCTCACGAGATCACGCCAGCGGGCGAGCTCTGGGGCGTCTAATATCCGCTCACAAATTCTAGAATCGCACGTTCGCAATGCCGAGACGCTCAACGCACTGGGCATGGTTGACAATGCCGCGAGGCGTTACGACCGTGCCAATGCCCTGCACCTTAACGCGCACTTGCGCACCAGCGATGTGACCGGCGGCTTCTCGAGTGCGTCCAAGGTCTTTCGACTGATGCTGCAATCGGCCATGTTAGGCTTTGGTGCCTACCTTGCCCTTCGCGGACAGCTCACCGCAGGCGCCATTATCGCTGCATCGATCGCCGCCTCGCGGGCACTGGCGCCGGTTGAACTCGCCATTGGGCATTGGAAGAGTTTTGTCGCGGCACGACAGAGTGCCGGTTCATTGTTCAAATCGATTAACAGAATGCCCGTGCAAACCGAGCCACTTCAGCTACCGGCCCCCCACGAAAGCTTAGAGTTGGAAGACGTGTGCATCACCGCTCCCATCACAGAACGCCCCATCCTTACCGGGGTGAGCTTAAAGCTTAAGGCGGGCCAAGGTCTCGGGATCATAGGCCCAAGCGCGGTGGGAAAATCGACCTTGGCGAAAGCCATCACCAATGTCTGGCCATTAGCAGACGGTCACGTGCGGCTCGACGGCGCTTCGCTTCAGCACTGGACGCGCGAGCGGCTTGGCCGCCATGTCGGCTACCTTCCGCAACACGTCGAGCTGTTGGAGGGAACCATCGCGCAGAACATTGCACGCCTCGACGCTTCACCCAATCCCGAGGTCGTCATTGCGGCGGCGCGCGCCGCCGGCGTGCACGAAATGATCCTGTCTCAGCCCGATGGCTACGAAACGCAAATAGGCCCGCGCGGCAGCGCGCTATCATCAGGCCAGCGTCAAAGGATAGGTCTTGCCCGCGCGCTCTACGAAAATCCCTTTCTGGTTGTGCTCGATGAGCCCAACTCGAACCTCGACGCTGAGGGCGAGGCTGCTCTGACCACCGCTATTCGCAGCGTACGCGAGCGCAAGGGTATTGTCGTTATCATCACCCACCGTGCGAGCGCACTTTCTGCGGTGGACCAAGTGGCTCTGCTGCAGAATGGCAAACTGGCGGCCTTTGGGCCTAAGGAACAGCTTTTGCGGAGCGCGCCCAAACCCAAACTCGCGTCAGTTGCTTGACCAAACGGTATTGAGAGACATGCGCTTCAAACAGAAGGACAGGATTGGTGCTGACGACCGGCCAGCGGGAAGCGGCCGAGAGCACGGTATCCGCGCACGGGTATTTATTGGTTTGGCACTTTTCGCAGCGCTCGTCGGCATCGTTGGCGGTTGGGCAGCACGTGCCGAACTCTCCGGCGCGGTTATCGCCCCAGGAGTGCTTGTGGTCGATAGCCATGTGAAGAAAATACAGCATCGGTCGGGCGGCATTGTGGGCGAGATTTACTTTCGCGACGGCGACCAGGTGCAAGCAGGAGACGTGGTTTTGCGCCTCGATGATACTATTACACGTGCCAACCTCGGTCTCATCACGAAGGCCTTGACGGAGCTGGCCACCCGCAAGGCGCGCCTTGAGGCAGAACGCGATGGGGCGGATGAAGTCGTCGTGCCTGCTGAGCTTGCTTCGCGTATGAACGATCCACAAGTGGCGCATGTGGTTGCGGGGGAGCGGCGGCTGTTTTCGCTGCGCCAAGCGGCAAGGGTTGGTCAGAAGGCCCAGTTGCGCCAGCGCATAGAACAGTTGAACCAGGAGATCGACGGACTAAGGGCCCAGTCAAAGGCCAAGATCCGCGAAATCGAGCTCATTCATCGTGAATTGAAGGGAGCCCGCGAACTCTGGAACAAACAGCTGATGCCCGTCACCAAAATGACGTCGCTGGAGCGGGAGGCGACGCGGGTCGAAGGAGAAGCGGCCCAGCT
>JAUWCP010000180.1 GCA_030609245.1 Hyphomicrobium sp. | reverse complement strand
ATGAGGGCGGCATCTTTACGGGGCACGGCCGCCTGATAGCAGTACCGGTTGAGGGCCCAGGCCTGAACCTGCGCCATAGTGAGCTTGCCGCCGTGCAGCATGTGATGGAAAGGATGCTTGTCGTGGTAGCGTTCGGCTCCGACAGCGCGGATTGCCGCCTCGAAGTCGGCAACGCTCATGGGCTCTGCGGGCTTTCGCTCGGTGCTGACGCGCTCCAGGCTTACTGGCTCGGTCATAGGCGTACCTCCAATCCGTCGTGTCCAACTTCCCAGCCGGCGCCCTCGATCGACTTGCGTGCCGAAGAATTCTCATCGAGCGCTGGGTTAGAGTTGTTTATGTGAACATATATGAGCCTTCCCACGCCCAGTTTCGAGAAGGCGGCGATCGATCCCTCGGGACCCGACATGTTGATGTGGCCCATGCGGGTGCCCGTTTTGGGCATCAAGCCCTGCTGAAGCATCTCATCGTCGGTGAAGAGGGTGCCATCGAAGAAGACGATGGACGCCCCCTTGAGGCGGGCTGCCAGCGGCTCATCGATGGTGGAGCAACCTGGGATATAGAAGAAGCTATTCTGGGTAGCAGGGTCGGTAACCTTGAGACCGATGGTGTCGCCTTCCTGGGTCCCGAAATCGTCGCCGGCAGAGGCATCCTCCAAATACAGCGCGACCTTGCCAGGGACCGCGAACGCTTCGACCGTCAGCCCGAGGTCCACACCCGCGCCGCTAAGCGGCGTTGGCTTATTGAGTGCGAGCGTGATGCGAGGGACCAGCGGCTCGGCCAGGATATGGAACAAAGAGTTGTCGGCTATCGTGGTAAGGACCCGCTCCGTGCCGTAGACGGAAAAGGCCTGAGCTTCGCGCAGGTTGATGAGGCCGGCGATGTGGTCGACGTCGCCGTTGGTGAGGACGGCAGCCTTTATGGGGCTGTGGCGATGGCCGCGCTTGGGGTCGGCCCATAGCTCAGGTGTTAGGTTGAGCTGCTGTCGCAAATCGGGCGACGCGTTGAGAAGGGCCCAGTTCTCGCCGTCACGACTGACAGCAAGCGAAGACTGCGTTCGCGCCTCAAATCCGGGTGTCCCGGTTCGGACGGAAACGCAGTTGCGACAGTTGCAGTTCCATTGCGGGAAGCCGCCGCCTGCGGCAGACCCCAAAACCTTGATAATCATTGATTTGTCGAGGTTGGGCGGCGCGCCGACGCCGGAAATAACAACGGCGGTCGAGATTTCGACCGCCGCTGCAAGAAACTCACAAGGTTAGTGAGCTGATCGACAGTCGTTAGATGATGTCAATCTCTGCCGGGAGGTAAGAAGTAACCTCAAGACCAACTTCCTGCTCACGAACTGCGGGCTTTGTCCAAACTTTCATAGCTATCCTCCTAAGATCGGCAAGCTGCCTTCCATTTATGGATGACCCCGCCGAGGGTCCACCCACTGGACCGGACACTTTTTTGTGTTTAGTGCCTTGGCCAGTCGGCGGATCAGGACACGTCCGGACCGCCGCGACTGCTATAGACCACAGAAGCTGCGGAAGCGGCAAGTCAAACCGGCTCACAAAAGCGTGTTTCACTCGTTATCGCGGCCGTTAGTTTTCAGCGTGCTGCACGCACTTCACCGCGCTTGAAATGATTTGTGGGGCAAACCTTGAATGCTCATCATCAAAGCCATTCGATGACAGTAAATCCGCATTCGGAGTAAATGTAACTATGTGAGCGCGAAGTGAAATGCATGGCGGGCATATGACTCGCCGTGGCACGTGTCGTCCTGACAGGCCCTGACGCAGTTCACCTCAGACCATGCAGAGGGGACGGGGCGAGGCAAGATCAATGAGCATGAAATGCCTCTATAAAGCAATAATTAGAAAATGAATGCTTATTTTCGCGCTTTGTGCACCGAGTAATAGAAAAAACTACTTCTCTATCTTATAAGAACAGCGCGGTAAACAAAGGAGGATCGCCGGCCGCGCGTATCTGACTAGCATGCAGCGTTCTTGTGGTCCCCTGCTCGTATGAATTGAAAGGCTTGTCTCTTGAGATATTTCCCAGTCTATCTCGATCTCGACGGTCGTGAGGTTCTGATCGTCGGCGGTGGCGAGAAGGCGCTGCAGAAGTTGCGGCTGCTCACCAAGACGAACGCGCGCCTGCGTGTCGTCGCGGAGGAGATTGGTAACGATATCGTGTCGCTGGCACGCGAACGCGCGGTTGCGCTGGAAAGGCATCGCTTCAAGCCTTCCGATCTCGCCGATGTCGTCATGGTTTTTGCTGCACAAGACGATGCGGACAACGATGCCGAGGTCGCCGCCGCGGCCAAGGCGCGCGGTATTCCACTCAACGTGGTTGATGGGCCAGGTCAGAGCACGTTCATCATGCCTGCCATTGTCGATCGGGACCCGGTGGTGGTCGCCATCGGCACAGAAGGTTCCGCGCCGATACTCGCCCGCGAGATAAAGTCGAAAATAGAAGCTTGGTTGCCGGCCAACTTCGGCAGCGTCGCAGCGCGGGCGATGACGCTGAGACGCCGAGTTCAAGAGGTGCTAAGCGATCCTGTCGCGCGGCGTCGCACCTGGGAGCGGCTGCTTCAGGGCCGTTGGCGCTCGGCCGTATTGGCGGGCGATAACGAAAGTGCGCGGCGCGAGTTCGAAAAGCAGCTGGATGCTGCGCGGACTCAAAATCATTTGGCCGGAAGCGTCGCATTGATCGGCTGCGGGCCGGGGGATCCCGATTTGCTGACTCTTAAAGCGCAGCAGCGGTTGCAGGAGGCGGACGTGCTGGTCGTCGATCGGCTCGTCAACCCGGCCATTCTCGAATATGCGCGCCGCGACGCTGTGCGGATCGATGCCGGTAAGGAGCCGGAAGGCCCTTCGGCGGCACAGGAGGATATCAATCGGATTCTTGTGCGCGAGGCATTGAAGGGTCAGCGCGTAGCGCGGCTCAAGGGCGGCGATGCCTTCATCTTCGGGCGCGCTGCAGAGGAGGCGGCAGCAGTACGCGCAGCTGGAGTGCCCGTCGAAGTCATACCCGGCATCACCGCAGCGCACGCTTGTGCGGCGAGTGTGGGCCTGCCGTTGACGCTGCGCCGGAAGGTACGACAGTTCGCCGTCGTGACTGGCGCTTCGGCCGATGGCGCATTCGATCTCGACTGGGCTGCTTTGGCCAAGGAGGGACAAGCGTTCGCGATATATATGGGCGTCAGAAGTGCCCCGCGCTTCTGCAACGAGCTGCTGGCTGCCGGCGCCAGACCTGAGACGCCGGTCGTCATCGTCGAGAACGGGACGCTAGCCGACGAGCGGGCGGTGGCTGCCCAATTGTCGGAGCTGCCGGCCGCCATTGCCGTCAAAGGAATAAAGGGGCCCGCGATCATTTTCGTCGGTCTCGATTGGGCGGCAGCGGGGTTAACGCGTCCCGACAAGCTCGAAGTTTATGAGCCGCCTCACGCGGAAGGGCGCATTCGGAGCGAGGCCGAGGCCGCGCCCGTTACGCAAGGGTAGGATGCTGCGCCGAAGATCCAATGTTTGGACCAAGTTACGGGAACCAGGGAGAGGGCCAATGTTAAGGAGGGGGTTGTTGTGACCGCCACACCGTTACTTCCCAGAACGGCACCGTTCTCGCCGGAGGACATCGACGTGCTCAACTCCGTTGTGGCGCGCACCACGCCGTTACAACGCAGTTGGCTGGCAGGCTTCTTTGCCGGTTTCGAGGCCGCGCAGGGCGGCCAGCCCCAGCAGGCTGCCGCTGCTAAGCCGCGCGTGCCGCTTACGGTTCTGTACGCGAGTGAAAGCGGTAATGCCGAAGCGCTTGCAATGAAGACCAAGAAGCTCGCGCAGAGGCAGGGGCTCGATGCCCGCATCATCGACATGGCCGATACGGACGTGAGCATCCTCACCAAGGCAAAGAACCTGATAGTGTTTGCTTCGACCTGGGGAGAGGGCGATCCCCCGAGCCGTGCGGTCGACTTCTTTGAATCCTTGATGGGTGATGACGCGCCGCGCCTAGAGGACGTGCGCTTTGCGGTGCTCGCGCTGGGCGATACGGCGTACACCCAATTCTGTGCCACTGGTAAGGTGATCGACGAGCGCTTAGAGGCGCTCGGTGGAAAGCGTGCTGCCGATCGCGTTGATCTCGATCTGGATTACGTTAAGCAGGCCGCAGAATGGACGCAAGGCACGCTCACCAAGTTGGCACCCGCCGATGCCGCGGACACAGCGACCGTCGTGCACGTCGACTTCAAGGCGCCGGGCTACGTACCCGATGACGACGAGCCGCTATTCACGCCCGAAAATCCGCTTGAGGCGGAAATTGCGGCGCTTGTAGATCTCAATGGAACGGGCTCCACGCGCGAGACCTGGCATTTGGAGCTAATGGCCGACACCCCGGGGTTCGTTTATGCGCCGGGCGACGCGATCGGCATTCTGCCGGAGAACGATCCCGACCTAGCGCTTGAGCTTGCCGAGGCGGTGGGGCTCGGTGCTGATGGCAGCGTCGTGCAGAAGTTGCGCGAAGGCTACGACATCACAACGCTGTCGCGGCCGCTGGTTGAGGCCTTTGCCAAGCTCACAGGCCGCACGGATGTAACGCGCATCGCCGATCAAAAGGCGTTCACCGAGTTTGCAGCCGACCGCCAGCTCGTCGACCTATTTGAAACCTATTCTGAGACGCTGACGCCGGAGCAGTTGTTTGGTCTGCTGCGGCCGCTTCCAGGACGGCTCTACTCGGTTGCTTCGAGCCCTGCGGCTCATCCCGGTGAAGCACATTTGCTGGTGGGTGCGGTGCGCTGGGATTCACACGGTAAGAAGCGCAAAGGCGTCGCGTCCACCTTTCTCGCCGACCGGCGCAAGATGGGCGACATGGCGCGCATCTACGTCAAGCCCAACCGCCACTTCCGTCTGCCAGACGATTCCGCCCGGCCGATTATCATGATCGGGGCTGGCACGGGCGTTGCGCCCTACCGCGCCTTTGTGGAAGAGCGGGCCGAACACGGCGCCACCGGCAAGAACTGGCTTGTGTTTGGTGAGCGGAACTACACATTCGATTTCCTCTATCAGCTCGAGTGGCAGGAATATCTGGAGAGCGGAGTG
>JAUWCP010000268.1 GCA_030609245.1 Hyphomicrobium sp. | reverse complement strand
GCCCCAAGTTTGGCGCGCCGCTTCTCCACAGAGGGCGTCCGCTAACGCTTGCGCGTTGAACAAAATAAGAACACTCTGCCTGCGAAAATGCGATTCGCGTTCATCCATACTGCCGACTGGCAGATCGGCAAGCGCTTCGGTGCGTTTGAGGCGGAAAAGGCAGCCGTTCTGCGAGAGCAGCGGCTGGGCGCCGTCGATCGCGTGGCCGAAGCCGCGCGTGCTGCCGGTGCTGAAACCGTGCTCGTTGCGGGCGATGTATTCGACTCCGAGACGGTGTCTGATGAGTTGGCAGGCCGGCTTTTATCAAGGCTGAAAGCCTACCCAAATCTTGGCTGGCATCTGCTGCCGGGCAATCACGATCCGGCGCGCGCCGGCGGCGTTTGGGAAGCGATTGTTGCGGGCGAGCTGCCCTCGAATGTGCATGTGCACCTCACGCCTGAGCCCGCCGAACTCGCGAAAGACGTTGTGCTATTGCCCGCGCCTCTGACATCCAAGTCGACGGCCCGTGATCCGACCGCGTGGATGGACGGCGCGATGTCGCCCCCTGGCACAATCCGCATCGGTCTGGCGCACGGCTCTGTGCAAGGGTTTGGCAGCGACGGCGATGCGAACGTGCCCATAGATCCCGCACGGGTGAAGATGGCGGGGCTGGCCTATCTGGCGCTGGGGGACTGGCACGGCGTGAAACGGATTTCGGATCGTGTTTGGTATTCGGGCACGCCCGAGCCGGACAGCTTTCCCGACAACGAGCCGGGTTATGCGCTCGCCGTGCACATCGATGACGCAAACTCACCGCCGAAGGTGGAGCGCGTTGCGACGGCGTATTTCACGTGGATGCGGCGCCAGCAGTCGGTTGATGGCGGCGAAGGCCTAGAAGCAATCGAGAAAGAGGTAAGCCGGCTCGGCGCGGATGCGTCGCGCTATCTCATGGCGCTCAGGCTTGAAGGCTCCGTCTCGCTTGCGGAGTTCGCGCGCATCGAGGAGCGATTAGCCAAGATCGCGCCGCAGTTGTTCCATCTCGCGCCTGATCTTGCGCGCGTGCAGACATTTGCTGCCGACACCGACATTGACGAGTTGGGATCAGGCATGCTGGCAACTGTGGCCGCACGCCTGAAAGGAATGGCAGCGACGCAATCAGAAGACTCTGAAGTCGCCGCGCGTGCCTTGCGCAAGCTGTTTGCTATAGCCCGGCGCATCGAGGCGGGAGGCGCCCGGTGAAAATCCGAGCCATTCGCCTGAAGGAGGTCGGCCGGTTCCGTGAGCCGGTGGCCCTTGAAGGGTTGACGGGCGGGCTCGATGTGCTCGCCGGGCCGAACGAGCTTGGCAAGTCGACAATCCTCAAAGCGGTGAAGCTGGCGCTGTTCGAGCAGCACAAATCGAAGAAGGCGAAAACGGTTGAAGTCCTGCGCCCCTATGCGGGTGGCGCGCCGCTGGTAGAGGTTGACTTCGAAATCGACGGTAAGTTGTGGCGCATTCGCAAGCAGTTCCTTGCCCACGCCAGCGCCGAACTCAAGGACTTGCAGTCGGGCGGCATTTGGCGAGGCGGTGATGCGGAGAGTGAACTGTTGAAACTTCTGTCGGGGAGCGCGGGCACGGAGCGGTTTGCGCTTTTGTGGGTTGATCAGGGTGACTCGCTCGAAGCTCTCGATCCGGCCGCGACGGGTGATGGTGCGCTCAACGCCGCGATCGAAGCACAGGTAGAAGCCGTGGCAGACGGTGGTTCCGCACGCATTGTGCAGGCCAAGGTGAAGGAAGATTTGGCCGCTTTCGTCACAAGCCACAGTTCACCGAGACCGACAGGTGCCTACAAAGCGGCGCTCGACGAGCGCGAAAACTTGGAGCAGCAGTGCCAAGCAGCGCGCGAAAGGCTGGCTAGCGCGCAAGCCCGCTTAGATCGTCTGGCTGTCATTCGCGCACGAGCCACGCAGCTTTCTGACCCGGTGGAAACGGCGACGCAGGTGGCCGCTGCAAAGGCGGCGCGAGTTGGCTTCGACGAAGCGCGCAAGGCGAGGGATAAGTGTCAGCACGCCGAGCAGGCGCGGCAGGTGCAAGACGAGTGGCTCGTCGCCTTGAGGGCTGCGCACGAAAGTCTTGAGGGTCGCATCACAGATCTTGCAAAGCTCGAAGATGCCGCGCGGCGGGACACGCCTGTGATGGAAGAGATGACGCGCCGCGTTGTTGACCTTGAAGCATGTGCCGTTAAGTGCCGGCGCAGATGCGACGAGATCAAGTCGACGCTCGACGGCGTTGAGCGGGACCGTCGGGCATTAGAGTTAGCGGAGCGCGCAGAGCAGGCGGCAGAGCGCTTGCGGGCGGCACGTGTTCTGGCGGATGAGCGCAAAGTTTTGACGGACGGGATTGCAAACAATCGCGCCGAGGAAGGGATCGTGGCCGCGGCGCGGCGCGAGGCAGCAAGCTTAGCGACCATCGAAGCGCGCTTGTCGGCTGCATCGCCGCAGGTGTCTATTGCGTATGCGCAAGGCGCCAAGTCCGAAATCCGCGTTGACGGCCGTGTTCTCAAGGATGGTGAGACGCTCAATCCCCGCCAGCCGATCGCGCTGGAGATCGAAGGCGTGGGGATTGTCACCGTTGCGCCGGGACAGTCAGAGAGCTTGGGTGCGGACCAGGCTGATCTCGTCGCGCATGAGAAGGAATTGCACGCGCTGTTGACGCGTGCCGGCGTTGTCTCGGTCGACGAGGCCGAAAAGCGTCTAGGCGAACGCCGTGTACTTGAAGGCGGGTTGGCTGAGGCGAGCGCGCAACTGAGGGCGTTGGCACCCGATGGATTGGAACATCTTGAACGCGCTCATGCTGAGGCTGCCGCTGATGCTGGGCGATCAGAGTGTATTTCGCAGGTCACGCAAGACGACCTCAATGCGCGTGGGCGGGCGCTCGCCCATGAGCTTGCTGAAGCGGAAGGTCAGCTCGCAGAAGCGGTACGCGAGCACGATCAAATTGGCAAAGAACAAGCGCGGTTGAGCGCACGCGCCGAAGAACGGAGCAAAAGTATTGCGACGATTTCGCTTAGCATGGGCGACGAGGCCGCACGCCGGCTTGAAATGGAGAAAATGACCGCAACGGTCGCCGAGGCAGAGTCTGGTCTCAATGCCGCGGTGCGCGATCTTGCAGCCTGGCGTGAAATGGCGCCCGACGATGCCCGCCTTAGTGAAATGAAAGTGGCGGCGGACCGTGCGGAAGGCGCGCTCGCAGATGCGGAGCGCGACCTGGTCGAGGTGCGCCGGACGGAAGCC
>JAUWCP010000221.1 GCA_030609245.1 Hyphomicrobium sp. | reverse complement strand
TTCGGAACCGTAACGAAATCGTACCAAACGACCAGGCCGGGCGTCAGCATGGCCACCACGCCCACCGCGGTAGCTATGGTGAGCCACAACTCCAGCTTCTTGTTTTCGGGTTCGTAGGCTGCTTTGATTCCTTCCCGATGGTGGAAGCGGAACACGCAATAGGCCACAAACAAAATAACGGCGACGAACACCACACCGGTAATCCAGAATGTGATGATGATTGTCGTATCCATGTAACCCCAATTTGAGGCGAGGGGAGAAAACCACCATGGGCTAGTTAGGTGAAATAGCACTGAGGCCACGACCACCAGAACCAGTATGAGCGCTACAACCATTTCCTCTTTCTCCATATGCCCCGAAAGGCACAAGTACGAGTTCAAAGGAATTTTATTTTCTTGTTACGAACCCAAGCTTAGTGGAACTTTTCGCCGGAACTAAACACGTAGCTCGACAATACGATTCGCAGCACGTTATTTGCCAACGTATGACTTGCCGAAATGAATTGATTGCCGCTGGACGATCTGACACCGATCAGTACCCCACGACCTTACGGTACAGATGCCAGGTCGAATGACCCAGCACCGGCAGAACGATGGCAAGGCCGACGAGAAACGGCAGGGCGCCAATCACCAGACCGCCGGTGACGACAAGGCCCCACATTGCCATCGTCGTCGGGTTCGCTAAAACCGCTCTTACAGACGTCCGAACCGCCGTCACCGCGCCGACGTTCTGGTCTAGAAGCATCGGAAAGGATACCACGCTGATGGTCAACACCACGGCGGCGAACACAAAGCCGACGCCGCAGCCCACGAATATGAGTTCCCAGCCGGCGGACGTCGTGAACACCTGGCGGGCGA
The DNA here is from genome assembly GCA_030609245.1 of Hyphomicrobium sp. Classification (GTDB taxonomy): domain Bacteria; phylum Pseudomonadota; class Alphaproteobacteria; order Rhizobiales; family Hyphomicrobiaceae; genus Hyphomicrobium_A. The sequence goes on along the minus strand of JAUWCP010000221.1, from coordinate 3,161 downwards.
ACTCCGCAATCGATACCGGCACCGCTCTGCCGAAGATGAGATCGTAGATGGCCTGCGCTGTGCCCAACCAAATGAAGAAGATCGCCGTTAGCACGATGCCGAGCGTCACGATGGCGCCGAAAGACGGAGTTCGGTGTAGTTTCATGGCCTCCCAACTGATGGGTAGACCCTGCTCGCGAAGTCGGCTCAATTCGTACAGGCCGATCGCAGCAAAGGGGCCGATCAGGGTAAATCCGGCGATGAGGGGGAAGGCTAACGGCAACAAATCGGATTCGAAAACAACTCTGAATAAAATGAGACCGATAATGGGATATATAATGACGAGAAACAAAGCGAACGTCGGCATCGCTTTGAAGTCGTCGAAACCTTTGGCCAAAGCGTCTCTGAGGTCAGCAGCGCAAATCGTGCGAACCACAATCGGATGATCGATGTTCGCGTCAGTGGCGGCGGCAGTTTTTTCGATAGCCATGGGCGCGCCTCCCAAATCGCTCGGACATGCGATCGCGGCGCAACGTTGGCTCTGGGCACTTTAGCTGGCCCACAGTCACGTCCACCGCGACAGGTAGCACAACAATTTCGACCTATATCAGATTTGATCTAGATCAAACAGGTCGAAATCTGTGGTCGGACCACATTCCCCCAGAAAGTGAGTAAGTCGAAGCCTTCGTTGCCAGATTCAGATATAAGAATCAGCACCTTATATCATCGGACGGGATCTGATCATGGCGCACATCGAGCGCTACTAACGTACCTGCCGCGCTGGCGGCGTGAACGAGATCGCGTCAGGTAACCTGCATGATGTGACGGTTGCAAAGCACCAACAGCACGTAATGCAGATCCGCTCATGTCGAAGACATGTTCCCAGCATGGCCGGTGATCGGGACACCCCACTTGTGTCAGAGCATCTTCGGACGCGTGCTTTTGATTGGGCCTCGATCCGCGGAGGGCACTATGGCCAGCGGTCATGTGAATTGATCGGCCCCCCATCCGAGTGGCCCATGTAGAATGTTGGTGTAGGGTTGGCCGCAAAGCTAGGGCGAGCAGGGCCACGATGGAGCGGCTGGCAACTTTGGTGAGGAGCGGCTAGATCGCTTGGCATGCAATCGCTGCGGCCCATTTGGGCCACAAAAGAGTAGAGGACGACACTGTGGACGGTATCTCACTGACGAAGTTAGTTCTCGGCTTCGTTGCCGGTGTCATCGCAGTCGTGACCGCACACGAGATCATCAATTACATCCTCTACACCAGCGGCATGTTTCCGCGCGTCCCTTGGTCGACGACGCCCGCTGCGATGACAGGGGTACCGCAAATCGTCAGCGATGCGTTCTGGGGTGGCCTGTGGGGGGTTCTCTTTGCGCTGGTTAGCGACAAGATTCCCGGTGGCAATCTGACGGTTAAGGGTTTGATTTTTGGCATCCTTGGCCCCGCCATACTGGGTGTCTTCATCCTGGTGCCGCTAATCACGGACCGGTTCCCGCTGTTTTTCGGCTTCGATCCGCAACTGCTGGGCTCTGTCCTTTTGATCCTTGCGGGCTTCGGTGCGGCAATGGGCTGGATCTACGGCTTGCTCACAGCGCGAACCTGAGCGCGTATCGTTTGCCGCTTGTTGGAGTTGGGGAGGGGTGCAGCAGTTTGTGCCCGCAAGGGAAGCGCGCGCTGCGTTCGAGGCTCGAGGCGCCTGAGATTGGCCCGAAGCTCCGCCTCCAGCCGCTGCGTTCGTCTCGCTGTGCGGCTTGCCCCCTCCAGGGCCTTGTGGCAGTGTCCCCGCGCTTCGCGCCAAGCACGCAGGCTTTGCGTCCGCGCGGCCTAGAGCAAGATCGTTCTTGATGGAATCGCTCGCCAAGCCAGGAAGGTATCCGCCAAGAACGTGAATCTTGCTCTAAATCAAAAGTGTAGAGACTGATTCACGTTTCACTTGGAAAAGCCAAGTGCGTCCAAGTGAAACGATCAGGCTCTAGATCGCCCAATTCGCTGCCGTAGCTCAGTGGTAGAGCACTCCCTTGGTAAGGGAGAGGTCCTCAGTTCAATCCTGAGCGGCAGCACCAGAGAAAAACGTGGTGCTTCAGAATGTTGCATTTGGATTCCGTTCCGACGCTCGTTCTGGGATTTCAGGAACATGCTGGGAATGTGTCAGGAACGCGGTGCGTATGCTGGCACCATTTTGACACCACAGCCGACAACTGCTCCTCAATCAGACCAGCTGCCGTGCCGAGATGCCGCTGACAGTCACCGCCAGGGAAGTAAGCCGGCGCAGCAACGTATCATTGCGGCAAATCCAGACCTGGACGAACGCCGGAGCATTACTCGCTGACGAAGGGCGCGTAAATCCTGGCCGAGGCGGCAGCCGTCAGTACCCTCAGACCGAGGTCGACGTGGCAATGCTAATTGGCGCGATAGCATTTCATGGGATGTCGGTGACGGAACTGAAATCTGTCGCCGACCACCTACGCAGAATATTGCGACTACCGGCAAAGATGAGATTCAGCACCCCGGCCGAGGCTTCGCGCATTGCATGTCAGATGGCCCCCAAGTCTGACCATAAGGGGAAGCGGTCCACAAATGATTACCTTGATCTTTGCGCGTGGATCGCGATTGAAGAAGCTAAGAACGGCAGGGGTCGGGCAATATTGCTTCTCAACAGAGATGAATCCGGAGCATGGCGTCATCAGATCCTAACGGCGGGGCGGCCCAAACCGAAGGACGGTCTCAATGACAATCGTTGGCGCGGCGGCTATGCAATTAACTTGGTGGGCTTATTCGGTAAGGAGTAGCGCCGAGCAGGCCCGGCAGCGCTATGTTGACAAGCTCGCCTTTCGCCAGCGCACATAGATGGTGGCGGGCCTACCAAGCGTGCGATCATAGGTGGCGCTGGCAAGCAGCTGACTTGCGCGCATGTCGCCGGCTAGATCTCACTCACGCGCTAGCTGCATCCAATTTCCGTTTTTGGCACTTAGCGGACATCGATCCCGCCTCTGCTGAAAATGTCCGCTTTCGGGGGTAAAGCGGACATGTCCAACGCACGCCCGAATGTCCGCTTTTGACCCAAAGCGGACATCTTCGCTCGTCGCTCGGAAATCGCCCGCCAGCGCCCGAGGTCATCATCTCGTTCGGCCGAAGACCATCAAGGCACTTAACAATGCAGCTGGGCCAATCGGTGGGGG
>JAUWCP010000007.1 GCA_030609245.1 Hyphomicrobium sp. | reverse complement strand
CTGCAAGGCTGGAATTGTCACGCCGAGCTGATCCAGCACCGGCTGACCCAGGAACGTGAAGATCAATAGGATGAGACTTGCAATCACCGTGGCGCGCACCGCGATGGCGGCGCGTGCCCGCGCCGTCATTTTCGGCGTTAGCGTCGCAAACAACACAGCCGCCTCCACCGGCCCGATAGTGGCGAAGAACGTTGTGAAACTTGTCAGCGCAATCTCGAGCATTGCTCACCAAGACCTCATACTGACCGCCAAACACCCGTTGCGCGTTATTTCGCGCGCAAATCTACCCCATTGGCGTTCTGATCTAGCGCGCCCCGATCCGCCATATCAGCAGACCTGCGTGGATGCTGCTAACGCCCTGAGGCTTGGCAACAAATTCGTTGCGCTCTTTCTTCTCTCACATATCATCTACTGAGATCTTGCTACGAGTCGAGATCGGGGGCGTCTGATCGGGGGAGGAGACGATGGCCAATTCTGAGCTCGCCGCCCTTATGAAGGGTTACAGCCTGACGACGGCAGAGATCCTCTACCATCTGCCAGATCATCCAGCCCTGCTGCAGAGCTATATCTGGCAGGACTACGACCTCCACCCACGCTTTCCCAAGCTCAAAGACTTCCTCGATTTCTGGACCGCGAAGCTCGACGGCAAACTCTATAAGGTCACCGTCGCCCACCGTAAGCTCATCGCACCGGCAGAGGTGCGCCTCATCGGCGCCGAACTCACAGTGCACTAATATCTAAATCTCTGCGGGGCGTACCGACTGATATCCAGGTGCTCAACTGCGCGCACTTTCAACGCGCCCATCGCCGTGCAACGTAACGAATGTGCCCCCGCTCCACAGGCCGAGCACTGGCTGACCGCCACGCTTCACCTCCACCGTAAGCGCAACGAGATCGTAGCATAGAGAGCGCGTGACAAGCGCATCGAGGCGTCCACGTACGTGCAAATAGGGCTTGAGCCCGCCGCTTCGTTCTTGAACCGAAAACCGCAACGGATGCTCTGGACCACAACGCACGATGTCGTCAACGTTTGTTCGAAAGATCAGCTCTTGCCCGGTCCCACTGCCGTGCACCTCCATTTCGACCGCCAGGAACGGCGCGTCTTCGACCTCCACGTCAACCTTCTCAGCGGGCGTAACGAGGTACGTACGCCCGTCGACATCTTTGCTCAGCACGCTAGCAAACAGCTTGATGAGCCCCTCCCGCCTGATGGGGCTATTGCGATAGACCCAGGTCCCGTCGGCGCATATCTTCAACCCGATATCGCCGCAGTAGCGTGGATCCCAGCGCTCAACGGGCGCCGGCTCACGATCGCACGCGTCGTTTAGCAGGGCCGCAAGCCTTCCGATGTTGTTGCTTTCACCCACTTTACTGCGATCCATAAGCGTCCAATTTCACCAGCTCAGCCCATGAGCATTCCGGCTCATCGGCTTAGCCCAATTGCCAAAGGGGAGGTATCTGCGCGACACTTTCCGGAGGGGCGGACGGAGCTTTCTCAGCGGGAGTCCGGCCGGACCCCAGAATTGCTGGGCATATCCTTCAACTTTCAGTGGATGCAACGCCCTACCCGCATACTAACCTAACATTTACTTGACCCGGCGCATCGCGGCCTCAATCGTTGATTTTTATGCCCTCCAGACCGACGTTCCCCCAAGCTGACCAGTGAGCCATCGCCATCATGAGCACAGTCACCGAGACCCACGCCGATATTGTGCCCCGCCTTGAGGCGGCGGCAGAGCGCGTGCAACGAGCACACAAAGCGGCCGCCTCCGTTATCTTCGGCCAAGATCTCGTGATCGAGCGTTCGCTCGTGACTATCCTCTCCGGCGGCCATGCCCTTCTGATCGGTGTGCCGGGTCTTGCGAAAACGCTGCTCGTTGAGACGCTGGGAGCGGTTCTGGGTCTTGATGCAAAGCGCATTCAATTTACGCCTGACCTCATGCCCTCCGACATCATCGGCTCGGAAGTCTTAGAGGATGCGCCGGGCGAGCGCCGCTCCTTCCGCTTCATCAAGGGGCCGATTTTCACCCAGCTTCTGATGGCGGACGAGATCAACCGCGCATCACCAAAGACGCAGTCGGCTCTATTGCAAGCCATGCAGGAGCATCACGTCACCGTGGCCGGTGTACGCCACGACGTGCCGGCACCCTTCCACGTGTTGGCAACGCAGAACCCTTTGGAGCAGGAAGGCACCTACCCGCTGCCCGAGGCGCAACTCGACCGCTTCTTATTGCAGATCGACGTCAGCTACCCTGACCTCGGTGCCGAGCGGCGCATGCTGTTTGCCACCACCGGCACCGACGAGCGCCGCTTGGACACAATCCTCACGGCCACCGAGTTGAAGTCTATCCAGCGACTCGTGCGCCAGATCCCGGTGCCTGACAAAGTCGTCGACGCTATCTTGAAGCTCGTGCGCGCCGCGCGCCCCGGAACCGGGGCCAGCGAGGAGACCGATCGCCTCGTTGCCTGGGGCCCAGGCCCGCGCGCCAGCCAGGCGCTCATGCTGGCTGTCCGTGCCAAAGCGCTCATTGACGGTCGCCTTGCGCCTTCGGTCGAGGACGTGCTCGCACTTGCGGAGCCTGTGCTCAAGCACCGTATGGCGTTGACGTTTGCTGCACGCGCTGAAGGGCAGAGCCTGGACGCCGTGATCTCCCGGCTCGTGGCAGCGGTGGAGTAAGCAATGGGGAACGCCTCCGGGCAAGCGCGTCAGGATCGCAACCGGCGCGCCGGGATCCTGGCTTTAGAGCGCGAAGCGCACGGTCTGGCAGATCGGCTGCCTGACATCCTCATCGACGCCAAGCGCATTGCGCAGACCGTCGCGCACGGTATTCATGGCCGCCGCCGTGCCGGGCCGGGCGAGACGTTCTGGCAATTTCGCAAATTCCAATCGGGCGACGCCGCCCAGCTGATCGACTGGCGGCGTTCGGCAAGCTCCGACCATCTCTATGTGCGCGAGCGTGAATGGGAGGCGGCGCATACGGTTTGGCTATGGCCCAACTTATCGCCGTCCATGGCCTTCCAAAGCCATCTCGCCGACACGACCAAGCGCGATCGCGCCGCGGTGCTCATGTTTGCTGCGACCGAGCTCCTGGTTCGCGGCGGTGAGCGCGTGGCCTTCTTAGGTCTCACGCCACCAACCGCTAGTCGCAGGGCCACGGAGGCCATCGCAGAGGCCATCGCCACGCAAGAGGGCACGGCGGCGCTCACCCACTCTCAACCACCCAAGGCGCGGCTGACGCGTTTTTCGGGCACCATCTTATTCAGCGACTTCCTCGACCCCATCGCGACAACACGCGCCCACGTCGAAGCGCTCGCAGCCGAGGGTGCAACCGGCCACTTGGTACAGATCCTCGATCCTGCCGAGGAGACGCTTCCCTACGAGGGCCGCACCGAATTCTTGAGCCCTTCTGGCGGAGAGCGTTGGATCGCCGACCGCGTGCAAAGCGTGCGCGACCAATACAAAGAGCGCTTGGAAGCACACCGCGCCGAGCTTGAGGAGCTTGCCAAGCGGCTTGGCTGGTCATTCCTTGTGCACCATACTGACCGGCCCGCGTCCGAACCGCTGTTGACGCTCATCATGCGGCTGGAAGGCGGACACGGCCATTATCGTTGGCAGGACCAGTCAGCCATTTTGACACCAGATTCTGAGGTTTGCCCATGACCTTCGGTGCGCTGGCCTTTCTCAATCCCTGGCTCCTGGGTGCGCTTGTAACGCTGCCCATCATCTATTGGCTGTTGCGCACCGTGCCGCCGCGGCCGCAACAGCTCACCTTCCCGCCCACGCGCATTCTTGTCGGCATTGAGAACCAGGAAAAGACGCCAGCGAAGTCCCCCTGGTGGCTTACTCTCATTCGCCTGCTGGCCGCCGCGTTTATCATTTTCGCGCTTGCTGAGCCGGTAATGAATCCATCGCGCGAGGCAGCGCTCAAAGGTTCAGGCCCGGTGGTGATCGTCGTTGACAACGGTTGGGCGTCCGCTCCGCACTGGACCGAACGCGCTCGCATGATCGAGCGCACGATTGGAGACGCCGAAGCTCTGGGCCGTCCGATCGTGGTCCTACCAACCGCCAGCACAGCCAAGACGGTTACGGCGAAAATCGAAGCCCCCAACGATGCCCGATCAAGTGCTGCTGCCATTGAGCCGCAGCCCTTCGCGCCGGACCGCTTCGCAGCCCTCTCCGCACTTGAGGCCACGCTAAGAAATTCGACCGACGCAGCCGCGAGCATCGTGTGGCTCAGCGACGGCATCGACCATGACGGTAAAACAGATGAGGTCCTCGAACGCCTGCAGCGGCTGGCGGAAGGCGGCACGTTTGCCGTGGTCGAAGGACGCCGCGGCAACGAGGCCCTAGGCGTCACCGCCGGCATCGGCCAGAACAGCAAGCTCGATGCCATTCTTTTGCGGGCCGATGGTGGTACGCGCGAAGGCTTCATTCATGCCTATTCGGTACGTGGCCAGCGGTTGGGTGAAACGCCGTTCCGCCTCGGCTACGGCGAGCGGTCCACGAGCGTCGCCCTCGAACTCCCGCTCGAACTACGCAATCAGGTCTCTCGCGTCGAAATCGCCGGTGAGAAATCGGCAGGCGCCGTGAGCCTGTTGGACGCGCGCTCACAATGGCAGCGCGTTGCACTTATCTCCGGCGAAGCCCGCGAGGAGGCGCAGCCTTTGCTGGCGCCGCTCTACTATATCGATAGGGCCCTTCGACCCTTTGCTGAACTTGTGGAGCCTAAGGGTTCAAATCTCGCGGCCGGCATTCGAGATGCGCTTTCACAGAATGCGACTGTGCTCATGCTGGCCGACATCGGTACGTTGTCGGGCGACGTCAAAAAGCAGGTGGACGATTGGGTCAAACGCGGAGGCGTCCTTGTGCGTTTTGCCGGGCCGCGGCTGGAAGACGGTGGCGACGAGCTACTCCCCACGCCACTGCGCATTGGCGGGCGTACTTTGGGTGGTGCTCTGTCCTGGTCCACGCCCCAACCGCTCGCCGCGTTCGAAGAGTCGAGCGTTTTCGCCGGCCTTGAAGTTCCCACCGAGGTGACGGTCAACCGCCAGGTGCTTGCCGATCCCGCGCAGCTTGGCCCCGATACCATGGTATGGGCGCGATTGGAGGACGGGACACCTCTGGTTACAGCAAAGAAGCTTGGCGATGGACAGATCGTCCTGTTCCACGTGACCGCTAACTCCAATTGGTCGAACCTGCCGCTCTCAGGTCTCTTCGTTGAGATGATGCGCCGCATAGCAACGCTGGGCGGTACGGCGGTGGCCAGCAGCGAGGCAACGGTGGCAGATAGTGGAAATGCAAGCGAAGCGCCCGACTCGCCTGCCGTCTTGCCGCCGCTGCAAACGCTTGATGGTTTCGGCGTGTTAAAACCGCCGCCGCCGACTGCACAACCCATACGGGCGAGCAAGGTCAACACCCTCATCCCGAGCCTCGACCACCCGCCGGGATATTACGGTGCGGGCGGATCGCCGCGCGCCATCAATGTGTTGGAGCCCAAGAGTACGCTGGAGCCGCTCCCGTTTCTGCCGGCACAGGTGCAGCGTTTGAGCTACGAGAGCGAAGGCGCGATGCCGCTCAAGTCGTGGTTGCTGCTTGCGGCCCTCGCCCTGCTCTTCCTCGACATCCTGGCCATCATCATCTTGCAAAGCGGCGGCCTGCGTCTGGGTCGGCCCAGGCCGCGCGCGCCGGCTACCGCCGCCCTCATTGTCGCATTCGCAGGACTGGCGGCAGCCATGGTGCTGGCCTCACCGCTGCATGCACAAACCTTCCGGAGCACGACTCCGCGGCCTGTGATGCCTGGCAATGTGTCCCCCGAAGACGCCCGCGCCTTGGAGGCAACGAGCAAGGTCACACTCGGCTACGTTCTCACCGGCGATCGTGAGACCGACGAGATAAGCCGGCTCGGGCTTGAAGGCTTGGGGCGCGTGCTCGCCGTACGAACTGCGATCGAGCCCGGCGACCCCATGGGCGTCGACATCCTCAACGACGAGATCGCATTTTACCCCATCCTTTATTGGCCCGTGCTGCCGACCGCCAAAGCGCTGCCTGAGCCGACGCTTGCCAAGATCGACGCCTACATGAAGCAAGGCGGGCTCATTATCTTCGACACGCGCGACTACGGCCAAGGCCTGCCCTCTGGAGGCCTCATCTCCGGGCAGGGCGGTAGAGCCCTGCAACGCATTCTTGGCCGGCTCGACGTGCCGCGCCTTGAAGCCGTGCCAGAGAACCACGTACTCACCAAGGCGTTCTATCTATTGCGCTCCTTCCCCGGCCGTTGGGACGGGGGCCAGCTTTGGGTCGAGGCGCGCAGCGACAGCTCATCACAGGACCGGCGGCGGGCGCGCGTATCCGATGACGTCACGTCCATCATCATCACGCCAAACGATTTCGCCGCGGCATGGGCGCTCGATGAGCGCGGCCGCCCGCTTTACCCGACTGTCGGCGGCGGAGAGAACCAGCGTGAGATGTCATTCCGCACTGGCATCAACATCGTCATGCACGCCCTGACGGGGAACTACAAAGCCGACCAAGTCCACATCCCAGCGCTCTTAGAGCGCTTGGGCCAATGAGGTTGCTTGTATGAATTGGTCGATCGACTTCGCGCCTGTGCTGCCCGCCCCGGTCCTTTGGGTTGCCGGTGCGATTGCGATCGCGCTTGCCGGCTACCTGCTCTTGCGGGGCTCACGCGGTGCGCTTTTGCGTACAGCGGCCCTGGCTGCCCTCATTGCCGCTCTCGCCAATCCAATATTGCGCCAAGAGGAGCGTGAAAGCCTCTCCAACGTCGCGATCGTTATCATTGACGAAAGCGCCAGCCAGACGCTTGGCCAGCGCCCCAAGCAGACCGCCGCAGTCAAGGCCGACCTTGAAGCAAAACTCGCGAAAGTTCCAAACCTCACCGTCAAATGGGTTTCGGCCTCAGCACCGAGTGACACGACGTCGCCGGGCACGCACCTCTTCGCTGACCTCAATCGGGCGCTCGTCGATACGCCGCCCGACCGGATCGCCGGTGTCATCATGCTCACGGATGGCGAAGTGCACGACGTTCCAAAGTCGGCTTCATCGCTCGGCTTCGGCGCTCCCGTCCATGCCCTGCTGACCGGTGCACCCGACGAATTCGACCGCCGCATCGAAGTCTTAAAGGCGCCGCGTTACGGCATTGTGGGCCAATCTCGTGACATCGAGGTCGCCGTGCGCGAAGCAGGAACGAAGGGCAACGCGCCCGAGATCGTCACCCTCAAGGTCCGCCGTGAGGGGCGCGATGATGAGCGCATCACAACGTCGATCGACACAACCGTGAAGATCGAAATGCCGTTTCCGCACGCAGGGCAAAACATACTTGAGGTCGAGCTCGACACCGCACCAAACGAACTGACACCGGCTAACAATCGTGCCGTGATCGCAGCAGACGGCGTGCGCGAGAACTTGCGCGTGCTGCTCATCTCCGGTGAGCCCAACCCTGGCGAGCGCACATGGCGCAACCTTCTAAAGTCTGACGCCGCCGTCGATTTGGTCCACTTTACAATTCTGCGCCCGCCCGAGAAGCATGATGGCACGCCCATCAACCAGCTATCGCTCATCGCTTTCCCGACGCGCGAGCTGTTCTCCGAAAAGATCAACGACTTCGATCTGATTATTTTCGACCGTTACCAGCATCGCGGTCTGTTGCAGTTGCCCTACTACGACAACATCGCGCGCTACGTCGAAGATGAAGGAGGCGCGCTGTTGGTGGCAGCCGGCGACGACTACGCGGGCAACCTCAGCCTTTTCCGGACGCCATTATCGCCCGTGCTGCCGGCACAGCCGACGGGCCGGGTCATCGTCGAGCCGTTCAAAGCCAAGCTATCTAAGGATGGGCGCAAACATCCCGTCACGCGAGACCTGCCTGGGGCCGGGGTCGAGGGCGCCAACCCTACATGGGGACGCTGGTTCCGCCAGGTCGAGGTCAACGCTGAGAACGGGCGCATCCTCATGGAGGGCGCTGGCGATCGCCCGCTGCTTCTGCTCGATCGCAGAGGCAAGGGCCGGGTGGCCTTGCTCACCTCCGATCAAGCCTGGCTGTGGGCGCGCGGCTTCGAAGGCGGCGGCCCGCATACTGACCTTCTGCGCCGCCTATCGCACTGGCTCATGAAGGAGCCCGACCTCGAAGAAGAGCGCCTGACGGCCTCGGCACGCGGCCTCAAACTTACCATCGAGCGCCGCTCCATGGAGGAAACTGTTGGTCCCGTGACCTTGTCGGCGCCTGGAGGGGAAACGACTGAGCTGACTCTGGAACCGGCTGGCTCTGGCGTGTGGCGCACCAGCGTCGATGTGAAATTCCCTGGCCTCTACAAAGTGCAATCAGGCGATCTAGCGGCGGTTGCGCATGCAGGCATCCATGACCCAATCGAGATGAGCAAGGTCACAGCGACGGAGAAGAAGCTGGAGCCCTTGATCGATGCCACCGGCGGCGGCGCATTCTGGACGCGCTCAACGGCTGCACAGTCCGCAGCAGAGGCAGCTGACGTCGATGTTCCGCGCATCTCCATGCTCGCCAACGCCAGGGTGCTGGCCGGATCGGGATGGCTCGGCCTCAAGGACCGCGAAGCCTTCGTCACGCGCGGCGTGAAGCTCACACCCATGTTCACCGGCCTCTCAGCCCTAGCCGCGCTTTTGTTCCTGATCGCAATGGCTTGGTGGCGCGAAGGCCGCTAGCCCGCCCAAAACCTAGCTACAAGACAAAACCTATCTACAAGAAACGTACTCGCTCGCTTGTCGCCCCTTCAGGCGCGGTTCACACTCCATCGGCGAGAATCGACGTCGGGATGCAACCGGGAGGGTTACCCATGGAGACTTCGCTCTTTCTTGCCCAACTGATTGGGCCGGTGCTGATCGTGATCGGCGTCGGCCTGCTGTTAAAGCAAACGGAATTTCGAGAGATGGCCACTGACTTTCTTTCCAGTCGCGCCTTGATCTTTGTTTCGGGCCTCCTGACGCTCGTCACCGGCCTTGCCATTGTGCTCACGCACAACGTTTGGGAATTCAATTGGCCGGTCATCATTACGATTCTCGGCTGGTTGTCCGTTTTCGGCGGCGTGTTCCGCATCCTGTTTCCCGACAGCGTCCAGTCTATGGGCACGTCCATGCTGGATAAGCCCGCAATGATGACCGTAAGCGGCGTTATCCAGATCGTGCTCGGTCTGTGGCTAAGCTACGTCGGCTACATGGGTTGACGCCTACGGCTACATGGGTTGACGCCTACGGCTACATGGGTTGACGCCTATTCGAGCTTTCGCCCTTGCACCTTGATCCGGGGCGGCGCACACTCCGCGCCGTTCCGAGGGGCGCCGGAGGCATCCGGCTGAGATCGCGCTCGGCCTCAAGTAGTGAAGCGATAGGCTACTTGAGAGCCAGCCTGCGCGAGCACCCTTAGGACCTGATCCGGGTCATGCCGGCGAAGGGACGGACGCGCTTTCAACTTTCATCGTCTTTCTCTCAGAGCGGCGTGATCTCCTCGGCCCCGTCATCCCGGCCGAGCGGAATGAATGCCACTAACTAGCACCTGGCGCGGGATGGCAGGTGCTGCAGAGCACGTCATGAACAAGATCACACGCAAGTCTGAACTCGAAATACCCAAGGTGACGACGGGACCGCTTCCCGCGTCGACCAAGATTTATACTGAACCCGACGGCCATGCCGATATCCGCGTACCCTTCCGCGAGATCGCGCTTGACGAGAAGAGCGGTGAAGCGCCCTTCCGCGTCTATGACCCGTCAGGTCCCTACACCGACGCAACCGCCGACATCGACGTGCAGCGCGGCCTGCCGCGCATTCGCGACACCTGGATCAAGGAGCGCGCCGTCGAGCAGTATGAAGGCCGCGCCATACAACCGGAGGACAACGGTAACGTCGCAGGCCGCCATCTCGCTCGCGATTTTGCGCATAAGACCGCCCCTTATCGCGGCCTGCCCGGCAAGCCCCTCACCCAGCTTGAGTACGCGCGCGCCGGCATCATTACCAATGAGATGATTTACGTGGCGCATCGCGAGAACATGGGCCGCAAGGCCGTGTTGGAGCGGGCGAGCATGGCGCTGGCCGATGGTGAAAGCTTCGGCGCCGCGATTCCTGAGCACATCAGCCCGGAGTTCGTGCGCTCTGAGGTGGCCCGCGGCCGCGCCATCATCCCCGCCAACATCAACCACGCCGAGTTGGAGCCGATGATCATCGGCCGCAACTTCCTGGTGAAGGTCAACGCAAACATCGGCAACTCCGCCGTCACGTCTTCCGTTGAGGAGGAGGTGGAAAAGATGGTGTGGGCCACCCGGTGGGGTGCAGACACCGTCATGGACCTGTCCACCGGCCGCAACATCCACACCACGCGCGAGTGGATCTTGCGCAACTCTCCTGTGCCCATCGGCACTGTGCCGATCTATCAAGCGTTGGAGAAATGCGATGGCGATCCCGTCCAGCTCACCTGGGAGATCTATCGCGATACGCTTATTGAACAGTGCGAACAGGGCGTGGATTATTTCACCATTCACGCCGGCGTACGCCTGCCCTACGTGCCACTGACTGCAAACCGCGTCACCGGCATTGTCAGCCGGGGCGGCGCGATCATGGCCAAGTGGTGCTTGGCGCACCACCGCGAAAGCTTCCTCTACGAACGCTTCGCCGACATTTGCGACATCATGCGTGCGTATGACGTGTCGTTCTCTTTGGGCGACGGGTTGCGCCCTGGGTCCATCGCTGATGCGAACGACGCTGCGCAGTTCGCCGAGCTGGAGACGCTGGGTGAACTAACGAAGATTGCATGGGACAAGGGCTGCCAGGTGATGATCGAAGGGCCCGGCCACGTGCCCATGCACAAGATCAAAGTCAACATGGAAAAGCAGCTCGCCGAATGCGGCGAAGCACCCTTCTATACGCTGGGGCCGCTCACCACCGACATCGCACCGGGTTACGACCACATCACATCCGGCATTGGAGCGGCCATGATCGGCTGGTTCGGCACCGCAATGCTCTGTTACGTCACTCCAAAGGAGCACTTAGGTCTGCCCAACCGCGACGACGTGAAGACCGGCGTCATCACCTACAGAATAGCCGCCCACGCCGCCGACCTGGCCAAGGGTCACCCCGCCGCGCAAATGCGCGATGATGCGCTTTCACGCGCCCGCTTTGACTTCCGTTGGGCCGACCAGTTCAACCTCTCGCTCGATCCCGACACCGCGCAAAAATTCCATGACGAAACGTTGCCGAAGGAAGCACACAAGCTCGCGCACTTCTGCTCCATGTGCGGGCCCAAGTTCTGCTCCATGGAGATCACGCAGCAGGTGCGCGATTACGCCGCCAAGCTCAACGAGCAGCAGACCGGCATGGCGGAGATGTCGAAAAAATTCCGCGAGATGGGGTCAGAGGTTTATGTGGATGCGGAGAAGGCCGCGGCCAGCGACAAGGCATCAGACTAACCTCCTCTGTCATCCCAGCACGTATTGCCGGGATCCAGCGCTCCGCGAGCCCGGAGCAAGCAGATATCTGGATGCCCGGGACCCCGACCTCCGTCGGCGCAGGCAAGTCCCGGCATGACAAAGCTGGGGGCGGCCGCGCGACAGGCGCGTGACCGCGAGGCGGTTAAACAGCTATCAAAACCGTAACTTTGCGGTTCGCGCAAATCATGCCACGCTCAACGCATCTTCAACAATCGAAAGGAGGTGATCCGATGTCGAGTGGGATCTTGAGGGCGGCGACATCTTGGTCGCTCGGGCTCGGACAGGATTCGCCTCTGGTGGGCCTGACCAAAGCTTAAGCGACACAGCGCGGCAATCGCTGAGAATCGCCGCCGCTATCTCACGGGGGCTGCCCATAGGGCGGCCCCTTTGCTTTTGCCGCCGGTGGCCTTGGGATGCCGACCGCTTGTCGCGAGGCGCAGGCCATTTGACCGCGCCGCGCGGCTCACCGTCCCTCCACCACAATCGTTTCGTTCAACCTCGGTTGCTCGACGCGAGTCTCCATCCCGTCCGCCCACTCGACAACGAGGGCCGTCGGCGCGGGCGCGCCCTTCGGCAAGCCGATCACAAACTGCGTGGTGCGGTCCGATCCGGCCCCGGCCCAGCGACCTTATTGAAGAGCGATTGACGAAGAACACGTCATAGAGCGGCTTAAGCTTACGCCGACGGCTTTTCGCTCCCGGTGATGCGCTCAAGCAAACGCGCTCGCCGTTCCGGCTTCGCCTTGCCCGACTTTGCTGCCTCACTACTTGGAGCTTCCGCAGCATCGGACGATGCTTTGCCGCCATTGCCGGAGCCAGCCCCACCGAGCGACTTTAAAAAGCCGCCGCGCTCGGAGCTTTGCGGCTGCCCCAGCTTTTGCTCCTCGTCCTCTTTGGCAGCAAGCGCCGTGCCCGTCTCATTGATACGCTCAACGAGCGAACGCTTTGATGTCGCGGCCGCTGGTGGATCGTTGCGACGGCCTAATGAGCCGGACGCGGGAATCGTACCTCCGCCCAAGCGGCGCATCTCTTCCATGAAGTAGGCTGCTTGCCGCGCAAGGCGTTCGTTGCTCGCCGCCGCCTCTGCCCGCAGCGACTGGATCGTGACAGTTTGCTCGTCCGACAGCGCTTTCAGCGCGCTCAATCGCGCCTTGAGCGCGAGCTTGCTTTCCTTGACCCCCCGATCGTCCTTGTCGGCAGCCTCATAGGTCTTGAGCGCCGCCTTCAGCCGCGAGACGTCCGCCGCCTGGTCCCGGTTCGCCGTTTTCAGCCTGCGCAGTTCCTCTGAGGCCTTCGCGTTGTCGCCCACGTTCGCGGCTGCGTCATCCCTGACTGCGACGAGCTTTGGCTGGCGCGTCTCTGAACGATCGTCCTTACGCCGCCCCACGACCCTGGCCGGCCGGATTGCATCGCTGGTACCGTTAAACCCGGCGGCGGTCTTGTCTCGATCACCTCCACCCTGCGCTGCAGGTCCAGCGCGCACAAGCATCGCTTGCAGCCGCGCGATCAAGGCCGACTGGTCCCGCGTCTCGGCACGCAGAGATTCGATTTCGGTGCGTAGCGCCACTTCGCCATCGTATCTCGGATCGCCCAGCCCCTCGCGATTGCGCGCAGCCCGCGTATTGAGCGCCGCCTTGACACGGTGGAGCTCGTCGGTTTGCTGCGTGTTGATCTGCTTTGCCTCTTCCAACGCGCGAGACTGCTTCTCACTTGCCTGGCTCAAACCGACAATCTCGCGGTCGCGCTGGAACAGCAGCTTCTTTGCTTCAGCCAGCCGGAACTCGACCTTCGGCAACCGGTCCATAATCGTTTGCTCCAGCACGCGCCGGGCGTTCTCGTGCTCCTCCATAAACGCGCGCTGGCGACCGACTTCTTCTTCCAGATCGCTAATCGCAGCGTCGCGTCGATTGAGCTCTACCTTCTGACGCGCGGCGGTATCTGCCGCTTCGTCGACCTTCATCTCCAGCTTGTGGATTAGAATTGCGTATTCGGCTCTGACCCGATCCTTGTCCGCGCGGATCTCCGCCTCAGTGAGCGGCATAGAGCGCTTCAACGCCTCTATCGCCAGACGCCCTGAACGCCGGCGATAAAGCGGCGCGAGAAACAACGCCAGCAGGGCCGCCGTAAGGAAGCCAAGTCCGGCCAGCATGACCATCTCAATCGTGATCACGCGTGCATCCCCAACTTCGACAACCGACAAGTCCTCAAGCTCTTGCCCTTGAGCGGGCAGAACCTTTGGCGCCGTATCATCAGGTTAGCGAGCGAATCGCCCAATATATCACCCCGCTCGTCTCCAAACCGGCTCCTCGTTCGGTGGCACGGAGCCACTCAAAACGGATTCCATGTTGGAGCCCGGGTATACTTCAAATAACCGATATTGGCACCTAGGCGCAGCCCGATACCCGCGCGGATCGGCGCCAATGAGACATCACCATACTTCTGGAACTGCACGCCAACACCGCCAATGAGGTACGCTGAGCCCTGCACACCTCCAAAACGGTGGTAAATCTGCGAGGGATCTCGGAGGTTGTAGACCAGCACCATCGTCTTGGAGCCCTCTGCGCCGAAATCATAGCCGATCGAGGGGCCTTGCCAAAAAACCTTATGAACGCCGGCATCCTTGGTATAGAGCGTGCCTTCGCCATACCGGAGGCCCGCGATGAAGGCGCCGCCGGCGTCCTCGCCTAGAATATAGCCGTTCGGCCGGCCCGCTTTCTGGAACGCGTACTCCACGACGCTTGCCAGCCCCTTGCTTACCGATCCAAAGAAACCGTGGCCGGCGTGCAGAATTTCGTTCTGCGAGTAACCCTCCTCCCGTGGAGGTATCCCATCAGGACCGACGGGTGCCGGTGAATAGGGCTCGCCATAGTCACGTGCGTCAGCCTCCGGGCGATAGGCATCATCGGTTCCTGGGCCATCATAGCGCCGGTAGTCGTCGTTCTCACGGTAAACGCCACCGGGACGATAGGGACCATTGTTCGTCCCCGCAGCGCCATCCGGGCGGTAAGCATCGTTGTTGTACGTCTCGTAACCGCCGCTGGTGCCATAACCATTGTCCTGCGCACCCGCCATCTGAGGCGCCGCAAAGGTTGCAGCGAATAACGCGAGCACGACAGTTAGAGCGGATGAAAACCGCCATCCGCGGCTGGAGAGCGCCATGGCACAAATCCGTTGTGTTGCACCGGCCTCCGCGGCCGATCCGCGGATCCGTATAATTTTATGATTTTTCGACGGAAAGTGTTACCAAAGTGTGGCCAATCCGCGATAAAGCTTGGCCCAACTGCGGCAGTTTTGCCACTCTTACGCGGCGCCGAGCAACGGCCCGCGAGCCCACGCAATAAAGTGTGGATTGATGTACCCGTCACCCCTTTTCCCATAGGCCAAGGGCGCACCATCGAGCGTCGTCACCGAACCGCCCGCTGCAGTCAGGATGGCTTGACCTGCAGCCGTGTCCCACTCGCTTGTCTGCCCCAGCCTGGCATAAAGATCGGCCTCGCCCCGCGCGATCAAACAGAACTTGAGTGAGGAACTGGCCTTCTTCGTCTCAGTGATCGGCAGGCGATTCAGAAACGCGTCTGTGTCATGGGCAGCATGTGAACGGCTTGTAAACGCGACCAGAGCGTTGGGGTCGGGATCGCGCGCGTGCAGCGGCCTGAACGTATAGTCGGCCAGTCGCTCACCTTGCGCGTCCGGCGCAATGTCAGCCTCCACGGCGTCCTGAGGGCTAAGCGTTGCGAAAAACTTTCCCAGCGCGGGCGCATAAATGATGCCGAAAACCGGCTGATTGTCTCTGATAAGCCCGATGTTGATCGTAAAGTCGGGTTTGCACGCAATGAACGCACGTGTCCCATCAAGCGGATCGACCAGAAAGAACTCGCCGCCCGTTTCTGGAACCTTACCCGCGGCAACTGACTCTTCCGCAATGACGGGCACGCCCGGCGCTACTTTGTTCAATCCATCAACCAGCACGACTTCTGCTTCGTGATCGGCGACTGTAACGGGAGTTGCATCCGCCTTGGTTTGAACCTCGACGCCCGCGTCAAAGTAATTCATCTCGATCCGGCCGGCCGCCAGTACGACGGGAAGCAGCGCCTCGAGCAGGCCCCTGTCAGCATCAATTGTCATGCACTCAAGTGTCCACTGATTCGCATTTTTCCTTGAGAATTTAGGCCGGCCACCCACCCGATGGCCGCGCCCGCACTCTCGCCACCCCACGAAAATCAAGGGCGCGCGGCGTCGCTCGTTGCAGGCCTTTGCATCGAAAGTGCGGCCCGTGTATCAGAAGAGTACGACACTTCGCAAGCGGCCCAAGTTCGCTCACGTGGCGCGCGCCCCGATTCGCCGGGACGCAAAAGTTGCCTCGGTCGCTCGGACCTATGACAACATTGGGGGAATGGATGGGCGAGCGCACCAATCCGACCGATCTTGAACTCGCGGCCCTCATCTCCAGCAAGATCTGTCATGACATTATTGGTCCTGTCGGGGCCATCTACAATGGCCTGGAGATTCTCGATGAGGACGATGACGCCGAAGCCAAAGAGTACGCGCTCGACGTTATCCGCAATGTGACCGAGCAGGCGTCGGCGCGGTTGCAGTTTGCCCGTTTTGCATTCGGCGCGGCGGGCTCAGCCGGCGCCATGATTGATCTGGGCACCGCGGAGCAGATTTCGCGCGGCTTCGTTGGCCAGGCCAAGCACAAACTCGTTTGGCGCGCCGCTCCCGGCCACATGGCCAAGGACAAGGTGAAGCTGCTGCTCAATCTCATCGCCAGCGCCATAAGTGCGTTACCGCGTGGCGGCGAGATCGACGTGCAGATGGGCGGAACGCTGGAGACGCCGAGCTTCTTGATCCGCTGCCGTGGCCCTAATGCCAGGCCGCCGCAATACCTCGTCGAGTTCATCACCGGCGAGCAGTTGCCGCAACTCGATGCCATGTCCATCCAGGCCTACTACACGTGGCGGCTTGCTGGCAGTGCGGCCATGCGTTTGGAGATCCTGAAAGATGGTGCCGACATTTTGTTGTCCGCAAAGCCGCTGGGTTAACACGCACTGTTTCAACACCGCTGACTTGTTCGCGGTTCGCAACCCTGGATGGCCTGGCACAAATTCGATGAAATCAACCTGCCTACGTCCTCAACGGAATGCAGACCCCACCAAAAGGAGTCTTGGGCTAGCGCCTTGCCCGTTTCGCTTGGCAAGCATCATTCGCCAAATAAATCCTAACCAAGAGAGTGCAGCCTTTGCTCCGCGTCGAACACTTGCGGATCGGCGACCTTTCGCCATTGACCTTTAAGGTTGCTGATGGCGAGTGCCTTGCCATCGAAGGGCCGTCCGGCTCCGGCAAGACACGCATCCTGCGCGCCATTGCGGATCTCGACCCGTCACAGGGGCTCATCTTTCTAGACGGGGCAGAGCGCAATGAGATGCCGGCTTCGGATTGGCGCCATCACGTGCGCTACTGCGCGGCTGAGCCGAGTTGGTGGACGGAGACGGCGCAGGGCGCCTTTGCTGATACGGAAAAGCCGGAAGCGGGACGCCTCCAACGACTGCTCGCCGCACTTGGGCTGGCAGGTAGCCTGCTCAACCGCCCGCTTTCAATGGTCTCAACCGGAGAGCGCCAGCGTCTCGCACTCGCGCGTGCGCTAATGGATGACCCGAAAATCCTTCTCCTCGATGAGCCCACCGCCGCACTCGATCCGCAAGCAACTGCCCTTGTTGAGGAGCTCATCAAGTATCAGTTGCTATCAGGGCGCGGCGTTATACTCGCGAGCCACAATCGCGCTCAAATCGAGCGGCTTGCGCATGTGCGGCTGCTGCTGCCTAAGCGTCCCAGGGCTGGCACCACGGCGGAGCACGCCGCATGAGCTATGTCCCTTTAACGACGACAGACCTGATGCTTGCAGCCACCTTGCTCATCATCAACGCAGCCATATCGTGGTTCTTCCGGCTTCAATTGGAGAAGAGCATCGCCATTGCGGTCGTGCGTATGGTCGTGCAGCTCGCGTTGATCGGCGTCGTTCTCAAGTTCATTTTCGCGCAGACCTCGCCAACTTGGACGGCCATGCTGGGGCTTGTGATGATCGTTGGCGCCGGCATCGAGGTCATGACGCGCCAAACTCGCCCCCTGCGAGGCTGGCAGGCGTTTGGCCTGCAAACCGCCACGCTATTTTTCATCGGCATTACAGTGACGGGATTGGGCGTTGGGATCATTATCGGGCCTGACCCTTGGTATGCAGCGCGCTACGTGCTGCCCATTCTGGGCATGGTGCTAGGCAATACGCTGACTGGCATGTGCCTCGTCCTCGACACCATGACAGAGACGGCTAGTCGCGAGCGCGGTGCCATTGAGGCTCGGCTCGCCCTTGGGGCACATCGCTTTAAGGCCATGAGCAACGTGCTGCACGTCGCCATGCGAACCGGCATGATCCCGATCCTCAACGCCATGGCGACGACCGGGATTGTCGCGCTCCCCGGCATGATGACGGGCCAGATCCTGGCCGGCGTCGACCCCGTGGAGGCGGCGAAGTATCAGGTGCTGATCATGTTCCTGATTGCCGGAGCAACAGCGCTCGGCGTCGTGTGTGCCGGCGTAGGCGCGATTGTCCTTCTGACGGATGACCGCCACCGCCTGCGCCTTGACCGCATCAGGAAAAAAAGCTGACGGCCAAATCTCAACCGTTGCGCACCGGCCCGTGTGCCCAACACGCTCCTCAGCTCTTCACACCGCAAATTGGCGCGAGCCGTGGCTTGCTGTGCTTCTCTATAATCCGCTTATTCGAGCGCAGGAACGACTGGCCCGCCCAGGCTTGCCTCGCTGGCGGCAATGGCCGCTGCGGCCGCAGCCTTGGCAGCAGCCGCAGCCTCTTCGGCGGCCTTAGCTGCCCGTTCTGCCGCTGCAGCAGCGGCTTCGGCTGCCGCAGCCCGTGCGTTGGCATCGGCGGCGGCGGTAACTTTACGTGCCTCGGCGGCCCCTTTGGCCATTTCTGGCGACGTTTTTGCAACCTCTGCAGCCGCAGCTTTGGAGTTGGTGGGCAACGCTCCGGTCTCGATAATCGGGGGCGGCGCGGCCGTTGGTTTCGTATTAGCTGTCTCTGTCGCAGGTGGTGTCGATGCTCCAGCAACCGTCTTGGCATCGGCAGTGGAAGCGGCGGCCTGTCCTGCCGCTGACGGTAAGGTCTTCGACGCAGCCTGAGCTTCCATTGCGGCTTTCTTCGCTGCTGTGACTGCGACCTGGGCCGCGGTCTCGGCTTCCTCAGCGGCCTGCTCAGCCGTCTTAGGTGCGTCGTCTTCCTTGGCCAAAGCCTGCGCCGCGACTACCGGGCTCGCCGTCTCTGGTGCTGCCGTTGCCTTGCGCAGCGGCGCCGGCGGAAATTCGAAATCATCGTCGTCGTCCGCAACGGCATTGTTTGCAGTCGCCCTGCCCGCTGCAGCAGTATCCGTAGCGCTGCTACCCGCGGCGGCATTTGCTTGGCCTTCGCCCCAGCAGACGCTGGCCTTGGCGGTGCACGTGTACTCTTCGAAAAGGCCAACGTCCAAGTAGAGCTCACACTTCACCTGCTTCTTGCCTACCTGAAAGTTGGTGATGCCCTTTTCGGCCGTCCACTTCTTGATGTGTCTGTCGAGCATGTCCTTAGCGTCCTTGGTCGGACCTTCTTTGCCATAGTCGTTCACCAGGAAGCCAAAACGCTTGCATGCCGCCTGGGCGGGCAAAGCGTGTGCTGCAATCAGGCTCAAAGCGACGGCGGCAATGGCGCAAGGGCGGATCGGGCGCATCAGAGCACTCCAGTTAGCCAGAGTATTGAATCCATTGGTGGCAGAGCTATAGCGAGGACGCCAGCCCATGCCTAGATCCCGATCCACAAAGGTGTGAACCGGGCATTTTTGTGACTCTGGATGACTTTCGCGCGCCGCCCTCAGTTCATGTAGGGCGAATTACCACCGTTTTGGCCCATGCCGGAATCGAAGAAAAAGCCGCTGTCAAAGGGGCCGCCTGGGGTCTGCTTATCGAGTTCAGGATCGATAAAGCCAGCAAACTGGCAAAGGTAGCGCTCATCGGGATCTGCCAAATCAAAGCACGCGTTGCCGTGCCAATAATGGGTATAGCCTTCGACGCGAGGACCCCGCTTGGAATATGCGCCATCACCGGCGCCGACCGGCGTTATGGAGGCGAACACAGCCACCGCGCCCAATGCTAACGCGCACACGATAAGACTTCTCATGATCTGCCAACCTCTTAAGCGTTTTCCCTCTAGCATCGAACGCTGAGTTTACCGGAAAAAACAACCCGCGCCTACACAACCGCTGCCCTTGGCACGTTTTGGGCCGCTCTTGTCGCCCGGCGAACACGCCTTTGGGGAGAACTAGTGCAGAATCCCCTCGTTCCCGGCTAGCACTCTATTGTTTTATAAGGACTAACTCGAAGGCTCGAAGGAGGATTTGGTCCCTCTCGTCCCTCCAAGCTAACGTTCAAACGTTAACATTGGTGAAGAATCTTGGATTACGTCACCCTGGCTTTTCAGCTCCTCGGCGGCGCCTTGGGCGCATTACTGGCAGGCGCGCTGCCTGGCAGTGTGAGCCTCGGCGCACTCGGCAACGCCATCGTTGGTTGTGTGGGCGGACCGATTGGCGGCCTCGTCCTGACAGGCTATCTGGCTCTTGGCCCCGCAGCCCTTGCCGACGGCACTATCGCTGAGCCGGCCGCCGTGCTCGGCCAAGTCCTGAGCGGCGCGGCAGGCGGCGCGATCCTCGTGATCCTCGTCGGATTGCTCAAGGGCCTGGTCCGGAGTTAGCCGGGCAATGCGCCCGGCTCAAACCCGCAGACTTACGACGTCTTGCAGATAGTCGTGACGCCCTTGCAGTTGTAGCCCATGCCACCCTTGGTGCAGGTATATCGCGGCGGTGCGATCTTATAACCGGGCGTCGTGCCCGAGGTCATCCATGCCATCCAAACACCCCAGTCGAAGGACTGGAGCAGGGCTTCATAAACCTGGAATTTCGCGCCCTTTAGCGATCCAGCGGTCCCCGAGGCTGCCTTCCTGAAACACTTGCCTGCCTCAGCGGGCTCAGAAATCCCAAACGACACAACGGCGGCCGCAACGGCGACCATGGCTAACCGGCTGATCTTGGTCATCACGGTATCTCCCACTCGTCCCTGGTGTCAGTACGTTCCGGCCGGGAACTTGCCCCAGAACCGTGCCGTTGCCCATTGGTGAAGGAGACGGAAACAAAAAAAGCTGGGAATGAGTTGCCGCCGGGTGACGCCCTGCCGCTGGTCCTCCCGCATCTCTGGGGCGGCGGCGCGTCGTCTAGGCAGACGCTTCCAGCTTGATGGCCTTGGAGCCCTTGCCGTGCCTGTCAGGCTCGGTCTCAAACGTGATCCGCATGCCCTGATCCAGGCTACCGATTCCTGAACGCTCCACCGCGGTGACGTGCACGAAAACGTCGATATCGCCTTCGTCCGGCATTATGAAACCGTACCCCTTTCGAGAATCGTAGAATTTGACCGTGCCACTCTGGCGCATCACGAGACCTCCCTAACGGCGAACACGGTCCTCCGCGCAGCTCGCAGTGAGCTGTGGAGGCTGGTGCTCGGCGACCTCGTCGGATGTCGGGAAGGCTCCGTTGCACTGAGGAATGTCGTGCGCTCTAGAATCTCAGTCAAACGCAACGTCTCCGCCGGGTCGGCGTTGTGCCCGAGCTGAGCAAATTATCAGTGAAGGGAATACTCCGCGCAAGACCGCACAGCGCTAGAACGGCCCAAAATGCGTCCTCTACCAGCAAATGCCGCTCAAATTGCCCTCTACTAAAACCTCTGGCCCGCCTCTTTCAGAGCGGAGCCAAAGCGCGGCGCACATCACGGTTCGCGTAACGACAGAATGTAAGCTGCAAGATCAGCGATCTCATCGCGGGTTAGATGGATCTGCGGCATCGGCGGATGCGGAACAACGATACGGCCGGAAATGGCTTCGGCGGTCTGACCGGGCTTGTTCGCGATCGCGACGAAGCTTGGCACATCGGCCGGCACACTCGCACGCGCCGCTTGCCCGCCAACGATATGGCAGGAGATGCATAGCTTCTCGGCAAGAACTTGCCCGGCCTTAGCGTTGGGACCAATTTGCGCCAACGCCGTGCGGCCAGTCAGAGCAAGGCCCACAATACTGATTGCCGCAAAAAGAATTCCCCCGCACATCCCAGCCACTCGCCACGTCATGCCCGTCATCCTCATTCAATGCTGAGCTTATGAGACCAGCTACGTTGTCTACTCTAGCGTGCCTCGACCCGCATGATGATTGATGCTGATCAAACGCGACTACCTAAGTGTTAGGCGTACGCCTCACCCCTTCTTCTCCCACTTCCCCTGCGCACTCTGCTGCCAGTAGGTCACGGGACAACCCGCCTCTTTGGCCGCCGTCCACTGCGCGCGCGCCTTCGCTACGGCCTCTTCATCGTGACCGTCGAAGAGGTAGACCAAGCGCACCAAGCCAGAGAAATCATCCACATCCGCACCGTCGACGATGAAGCGTACACCCGCGCCGTTGGGCGTATCGTCAGCAGTAGTCAGATATACGGGCTGGTCGCCCGCGTGCCCATCCTTGGCCGTACCGTGCGCGAGAAAGCTTTCTTCCTTGTATGTCCACAGCGCCAGATCGATCGCCGCCAAACGTTCTTCGGAGCCTGCTTGCACAACGGCGCGCCAACCCCGCTCCAAAGTCTTTTCGATTAGGCTTGGCAGAACCTTTTCCAACCCCTGGTGCTCCAGGTGATAAAATAAAACTTCGGTCTGTTGCTCCGCCATACCACCACCTTCGCTTTGCGTGGCGAGAGCTTAGCTCCTTGACGCGCAACGCTCAAAAAACTCTTGCAACGTTGCGATGTGCAACCTAGTTTTTGTGATCCGGAGCGGCGCCAAACGTGCGGCAGTCGTCCGTGCGGGCGGTGAGCAAAGCGGCATCTTCGGGTTCGCCGCTGCTCCCGTCCGCTGCAATTTCAGTTTCTAATGGTTATTCGTCGGAGCTGGTTCAGCGCCTGTTATACTTTTTCGGTATCAACCGCGCGCGCCTCAGCGCGTCGACGCAGCGCCTTGATATCGACCTGCGCTTAGCCTCCATACAGCGGCGCAACTCCGGCGTGCCAATGGAGTAGGTCGCGCAGAGCTTGTAGTAGTCCCGTTTGCAAGACTTGTTGACCTGGGCGGGATAGGCGCCGGCTTGCGAACTGATCGCCACAAGCACCACCATCGCCATTGCCGCCACGCTAGCGCCGGGAGTCCAAAAGACCAGCTGCTTCCGGTCCCGCAGCGACGCGAGCAACGCCCATCGAACTTGCATTCGCTAACTCCCCCTCGCCAGCACACCTTTGCCCCAGCGGCTGAACGACTCCTACCGTACGCTGACGACCGAGCGCGTGCCAGCGCTTGCGCACCACACTCGCAGTCAAAATTCATCAACCGCGACCCTTGCGTTTTGCGAAGGGGTTTTCGCCTCTGCGAAGGTTGAAGCGGATCGGCACGCCCGGCAAATCGAATGTCTGGCGCAAACTGTTGGTTAGATAACGAACGTAGGATTTGGGCAGACCCGCCGGCCGCGAGCAAAATGCGACGAAGGTAGGAGGCCGTGCTGAGGGCTGAGTCATGAAGCGGAGCCTGATCCGCCGCCCCGCAACCGCCGGAGGTGCATGCCGCGCCAGCGCCTCCCCGAGCCAGCGGTTGAGGCTCGCCGTCGGCACACGGCGATTCCAGACATCATAGGCCTCTAGCACGGCCTCCATCAGCCGGTTGATCCCGCGACCGCTCAACGCCGAAATGTTC
>JAUWCP010000154.1 GCA_030609245.1 Hyphomicrobium sp. | reverse complement strand
TGGTTTCTTTCCCTTTGGTTCGCTGAAACTGGTAACCGGCACAAGACAGCGGCGATCTTCGAAGGAGGAGCGCCAGAAACGACTGTCCAACACCGTATCCTCGCGCGCATTCGTCACACGCTTCGCCGACTTGCCCTTTTGTGGCAGCGGGAAACCCCAACTCATCACGACCAGCTCACGTTCCCCATCGTCTGCCCGTCGAACAATCGGAGCAGTGCCACCAGGGAAGATTGCGGACTGGGGCTCGAAGGCAGCGGCACGGTTATGTGAAACACGAAACAGTCGAATGATCGCGTCTCGGTTTCGGGTCATTGAGTAGAGATTGCACATGGACTGAGGGTAAGCACTGTTTGAAGAGGTGTTGCGGCTCGTTGAGTGGCATTACTGGCTGATAGGGGCTGGCTTTCTCAACGCGGGTAACATCGAAAGTTGGGTGGGGGTTATTGCATCGTCCGCAGCTACCAAGAAGCGGCTGAAGCGTTGTCATGGATTGTCGAGGGTAATCCGCTGGGTGCTTGCGTTCCGCGCTGTTTCCGCACGTTGAGCACGTCTTCAGTGTCTCGAATAGTCCGATACCGTCCGTGGTAGACCCAAACAGAATGTGGGTTAAAATGTGGGGTGCCACACAGGCTTTTTGCCTATTACCTTTGCAAAACAACATGTTATTGTGGCACGCTGGCGGAGACGGAGGGATTCGAACCCTCGAGACGGTTGCCCGCCTACACGCTTTCCAAGCGTGCGCCTTCAGCCACTCGGCCACCCCTCCCGCGCGCGCCTGTACGAGAAGCGGCGCACTATACCTTTATGTGTTAGGAGCGCAACAAAGTGCCGCAGCGTATGTCACACTGCCCAGAGCAAGACAGCCTTATGACCCTTGAATGACAATTATTTCAATCGCTTCGCTGGGCAACGGACGGGACACTTGGACAGATTTCATTAACTAGCCCCATGCTATCTAGGCCAAGAGGTATCGCGTACCCAATCTTTGCCCATTATTGCGTTTAAGAGCGGAGCGATTAACGTCGCTGTGTGGCACTGGCCACTGGCCAACCATGCTCCGACCCGCAATAATGAGCATCAATCTAGGTCCGGATTTTTGAGCCTGGGAGGTAGAGACGTGAGCTTGAGTAGGGGGAAACTGGTCGTCCTGGCTGCCGCCGCAGCAATCCTAACTTTCACAGTTCCGGTCGTTGCCGGAGACCCATTTTTAATGCTCGTCGGCACGTGGGCTGGGAAAGGCACGGCGCAGCTCGATGGAGGCAAGCGCGAACGGATATCTTGTAGGGGATATTACTCCGGCAAGGGCGCCAAGGTTCTGCGCCTCAACATCATCTGCGCGAACCCCTCAATCAAGGTGGAGCTGCGCTCGGTACTCAACAATTCGAATGGGCGCATCTCGGGCACCTGGGAAGAGCGCAATTTCAACCAAACGGGCACCATAACGGGAAGCGTAACCGACACTGAAATGAAGTTGTCAATTATCGGAGACGGCCTCAATGGGTTCTTGAAGATGACGTTCGGCCAATCGAACCAGACGGTCTCCATTTCGACCAATGGCTCGACACTGAAGGGCATGAGCATCGACTTTGCCCGCACAAGCTAAGAGCAGGCGGTCTTTTGGAGCGATGCTCGGGCGCCACACCACTAGCGCGACCCGACCAGCCCCTCGCGCGACTTCAATCGAACGTGGTATCGTGCGTCACCGCATCTGCTTGGGAACCGGCCACAATTGCCGGGTAAGGATATCCTGGCCGGAGAACTTCATGATCCACCACCGCTTCATTGCCGCAGCTTTCCTCACCCTATTCTGCCTCGGCCTAGCTGCCGGTCCGGCCGAAGCCGGCTCACGCTATCGGCCTGGGCCCATCATCGGCTATGTGACGGCGGACAGCCACTATGGCAATGGCTCGGTACGCGGCCCCGTGCGTGACACACCGGTGGGTCGTCAGGTGCGCCTGCCGCACGGGACATGGGTCTACTGCCGGACGAGTTGCTCTGAGACACTGCGCGTGCAGACCGTCGATATTTTCGGAGACGGCCAAACGTTCGCGGGCTACGGCACGATGCTGAACGAGTGCGGCGTCTTGGGGTGCCTCAGGTGGGAACGCTCCTTCTAGAACCGGACGGCCCGATCACGCGTGTTGAGTGCTGGCGCTGCCGTTGATGAACGGATTCGTGCGCCGCTCCTGCCCGATCGTGCTTGTCGGTCCATGCCCACAGATGAACGCAAACTCGTCGCCGAGCGGCAAGAGTTTGGTGCGGATCGCGTTAATGAGCGCCGCATGGTCACCATATGGAAAATCCGTGCGGCCGATCGAGCCCTGGAAGATAACATCGCCGACGATGGCAAAGCGCTGTTGGCGATTGACCAGCACGACTGAGCCCGGCGAGTGGCCCGGGCAGTGCAGCACATCGAAGGAATGGCCGCCGACAGTTACGGTATCGCCCTCGTCCAACCAACGGTCTGGGGTGACCGTGCGTGCTGGCAAACCGTAAGCCTGTCCCTGAGCCTCAAGCGCATCGAGCAAAGGCCGGTCGGCCTCGTGCGGGCCTTCGATGGGAACACCCAGCCGCTCTTTTAGCTCCGCTGCACCAGCGGCATGATCGATGTGACCGTGGGTGAGCAGAATTTTCTCCACCTTCATCCCGACCTCGGAAATGGCCTTCTCGATGTGGTCGAGATCGCCGCCGGGATCGATCACCGCTCCAATCATGGTCGTAGGGTCCCACAGCAGCGTGCAATTCTGCTGAAAGGGCGTGACGGGCAGAATCGCGGCCTTCAGGCCTGCTTCTGCGGCGTCGGGCTTGGAGGCGTCAGACATTTCAAATCAATTCCATTTGCTTTGCTCTCTCCGGACGCACAAATAGCGGAGTTGGCGCGCCAGAGCCAGACCGGCATAATCGGGACCGTGCGAGACCTATACGGGGCGAGACATGATTGTACGACTCTCCAAGGCGTTGCTGGTCCTGATGGTTGGGGTCTTTGCTTTGATGGTCGGCATCCATAACATCATAGACTACGACACCAACTTCGCCTTCGTGCAGCATGTGATGTCAATGGACACCACATTTCCGAACAGCGCGCTGAGGTGGCGCGCTATCACCAGTCCCACCCTGCACCACGCGGGCTACGGTCTCATCATTGCACTAGAACTGGTCACAGGCATCCCGTGCTTTTGGGGGGCGCTGCGACTGTGGTTCTCACGCCGTGCGGCGGCGGCGTATTTTAATGCGTCAAAGGATTTTGCTGTCGCCGGTCTCATCTGCGGGTTTGCGCTCTGGTTTCTCGGCTTCATGGTCATCGGGGCCGAATGGTTCCAGATGTGGCAGTCGCAAACCTGGAATGGGCAGCAGGCCGCGTTCCGCTTCGTCGCGTGCATTGGGATCATCTTGATCTTCCTCAACCAAAGGGACGAAGAGCTTGCCTGAACCAGCGATCAGCAAATTGTCCGACAGGTCTGCCACCGGCGTCATCGTGGCTGTGGGACATGCGGGCTGCGTGCTCTTGATCGAGGTGGCAACGGGTCGTGTGATTTGGGAGCGTGCTCTTGCCGAAATTCCCGGCGCTGCCGCGTGCGATGGTCAGCCTATCGACGTGCGCCTCATCGCCTCCCGTGTGATTGCCGGTGCGATGGGCCATGTTTTTGCCTTGGGGCTGGAGGACGGATCTTTGTTGTGGCATGTCGAGCGCCACTGCCGCGGCGATGGCGCGACGCGCCTTGCTATTGAGCGGAGCTAAGCCATGCGGCTGCTGATCGCGGGTTGGCAGGGTCAAGTGGCGCGGGCATTGGTGGAAGCAGCGCCCGCCTGCCCTGAGGTAAGAGCCTGTGCGGTAGGCCGCGCGGCGCTGGACATCTGCGAGGCGCGCTCGATCGAGCGGGCACTGTCCGACATCAATCCCACTCTCGTGATCAACTCTGCCGCTTACACTGCAGTCGACCAGGCGGAGACAGAGGTGGAGCGCGCATACGCGCTAAACCGCGACGGGGCCCGGCTCTTAGCGGAGGCATCAGCGCGGCGCGACATTCCCATCATTCACCTCTCGACCGACTACGTTTACGGCGGGCACAAACGCGATGCTTACGTCGAGGATGATCCGACCGATCCGGTGACGGTCTACGGGCAATCCAAGCTCGAAGGCGAAGATGCCGTCAGAGCCGCCAATCCCAAGCACGTCATCTTGCGCACGGCCTGGGTGTTCAGTCCCTCAGGGCGCAACTTCGTCAAGACGATGTTGAGCTGCGCAGCAGAGAATGAGCGCATAAGCGTCGTGAACGATCAGCACGGCAGCCCGACTTATGCTCCGCATCTTGTTGATGCAATCCTTGACATTGCGCGCAAGCTCAGCGTTGCGAAGGACGGTGAAGCGCACGGTGAAGCGCACGGTGAAGCGCCTTGGGGCGTCTATCACGCCACAGGTGCGGGCACGGCGACTTGGTGCGAGATGGCACAGGAGGTATTCCGCTGCTCGGCAAAGCTTGGGGGCCCTACAGCCATCGTAGATCCAATCGCGAGCACCGACTATCCGACACCGGCGCAACGCCCGGCAAACTCGCGACTTGATTGCAGCAAGCTAGAACGTGTCTTCGGCATTAAGCTTCCGGCGTGGCAGGTAGGCGTTGCTCAGTGCGTCGAGCGGCTCGTCAAGGGCTAGTGCGTCGCTCTACGATAGGTGGGCCGTGCTCGATAGAAATGGTGATATCGCCAGGACACGCAACAACGCTGCCCTGCCAAGGTTCCAGCGTTGGCATGCCACGTTTCTAACACCGCGGATTGGCCTTATGGCACCGCATTGATCCCGGAGACGATATGTTAGATCGCCTGATCGAATTCTTGTCTGGCCGCGAGACGCCGGCATTGGAGGAAAGCGCAGACGAGCTTCAGTTGTCTGTTGCGGCCTTGTTGATCGAGGCGGCGCACATGGACAGCAGTTTCGACGATGCGGAGCGGGCCACGATCGAGCGACTGCTTGCCAAGAGGTTCGATCTTGACCATGAGGCCGTGCAGTCGCTCATAGCGCAGGCCCAGAAAAAGGTTGAGCATTCCGCTCAGTACTTTCCCTTTACCCACCAGATCACAAAGCGCTTGAGTGCCGAACAACGCGCCGAGATCATCGAGATGCTGTGGAAGGTCGCTTATTCCGACGGCGTCCTCGACCCCTACGAGGACGCGTTGGTCCGCCAAATTGCCGGGCTGATCCACGTGCCCGATAGGGAACGCGGGCTTGCACGCAGGCGCGCGCTGGAGAAGTTGAAAGCGGCAGGGGCGACATCCGGCAAATCCAAGTAGCAGGAGCTGAATGCAGGCTATGGGCGCCGCGGAGGCCAAGGTATCAGCATGGAGACGCGTTTTCGGTACGTCTCATAAGACTCGCCGAAGGTCGTGACGAGATCGCGCTCTTCAAGAAAAATTCCGATCAGGATGTAGCCAGTCGTCCCCACCGCAAAAAGCAAGTGGCCTAGCGTCATCACGGGTGTTGCCCAAAAGGCCAGGATGAACCCCAAGTAAATTGGGTGGCGCACGATCTTGTAGAGTGCCGGGGTCTTGAACTCGGGTTCTGCGGCGTCCTTTCCGAGCCAGTGGTCAGAAACCTGTTTGAGACCGAAGAGGTCAGCATGGCTGACGAGAAACGTGCTCAAGAGCACGATCCCCCACCCGATAAAATAAACTGCTTGCAGCAGCGTGGACCCGATTGGACCGTCCACCCGCCAGATCTCATCGGTGATAGGGCGCCATTGCCAATAGAGCAGCCAGAGAATAAGGGCACTCAATAACACATACGTGCTGCGTTCGATCGGCTCAGGTACGATGGCCGTCAAGGCCTTCTTGAAACCGCGGCGCGCCATACTGCTGTGTTGAATGGCGAAGAGGCCCAGAAGCAGGACGTTGACGATCAACGCCTCACCTAGAGGTCCCACCGATCCGCTGTCGATGGACTTCGGGACCCAGTAGTTGCCAACA
>JAUWCP010000296.1 GCA_030609245.1 Hyphomicrobium sp. | reverse complement strand
GCTCCAATATCTCGTACATCCACGAGCCACTACTGACCTCGGGCTGCAGGCCTTGCTTCTGCAGCAATGTGAACGAGTCCTTGTACCAGCGCGAGTTCGGGAAGTTGTGACCTAACACAGCGGCCGCGCTTTGCGCTTCCGATGCGATACCGAGCGACAGGTAACTGGCGGTCAACCGGTAGAGGGCCTCTTCCACATGAGCTGTCGTCTGATAGCTCACAACGACGGCCTTGAACCTGTTGATCGCCGCGACGTAGTTGTCCTGCTTCAGGTAGTAACGGCCCACTTGCATCTCGGCGGCGGCAAGCGTGTCCTCAGCCAATCGGATGCGGTTGTCGGATTCGCGTGCATACTTGCTGTCGGGATAGCGAGTCTTCAATGTCTTGAGCTGGGCAAGCGCCTTGCGCGTTGCGGTCTGATCGCGGTTTGGCTGCCGCATCTGATCGAAATAGGCTGACGCAATGATGTGATGCGCGAGCGGAGCCTCCTTGGTGCCTGGATGCATCGTCGTATACCGCTCGGCCGATGCAATCGCCTCGGGCAGCTTGCCGGCCTTGTAGTGGGCGTAGGCCGCCATCACGATGGCGCGGCGCGCTTCCGGCGAATAGGGATGCTCGCGATCGACGTCCTCGAACTTCTTCGATGCCTGTTGGTACTTGCCACGCGACATCAGACTGTCAGCGTCGGCAAACATCTGAGAGGGCGGATCTGGGTTCAGAATCTTCGCGGCGTCAGACGAGGCGCAGCCCGC
The DNA here is from genome assembly GCA_030609245.1 of Hyphomicrobium sp. Lineage (GTDB taxonomy): Bacteria > Pseudomonadota > Alphaproteobacteria > Rhizobiales > Hyphomicrobiaceae > Hyphomicrobium_A. The sequence goes on along the minus strand of JAUWCP010000296.1, from coordinate 2,161 downwards.
CAGGACAGCAACACCAAGCGCCAGCGCGCACACCCTGAGCGCGCTCGACACGACCGCTCGCCCTGTTGTTATCATCCCCTCGTCCGGCATGAGCCTGATTTTCGCATCGGCGACTGTGGCCCAACCGCCACTAAACGCCTTGCCCCTCGCATTGAACCTATTGGCGGCCATACCAGAGCGGACCGCACCAAACAACATATTATGCCTGGTTTTGGGCAATGAATGTGGTCCTTGTTGGACTTCTTGGTGGGGTTTCCGGCCACGCCAATCGCGCAAGCACCCAGATGCGCGCAAACCATTCCCAACACCCACTCATAAAGAGCTGGTCGCGCAAGCTCCCTGCACTACCAATGGGGTCACTCGCCTGCGGCAACCGCGAAACCGATATCGACCGGGACCGTGTTGCGGACGCGCGGCGCCTGCACCGTCGTCCAAGCTTGCGGATCGGCGAACAGAGCCTGAAGGACGGTAGAGTTGAGACGATGACCGCCGCGCACCGAGCGAAAGGCGGCCAGCAGCGGCAGGCCGGCAAGTGCCAAGTCGCCTACGGCATCCAGCAACTTGTGGCGCACGAACTCCTGTGGATGGCGCAGGCCTTCGCGGTTCAGGATCTTATTCTCACCGATGGCGATAGTGTTGTTGAGATTGGCGCCGAGCGCCAAGCCGGCTTTCCAAAGCCGCTCCACATCGCTCATGAAGCCAAACGTACGAGCTTCACAGACTTCGTTGCGGAACACGCCAGGGCTCATTTCGCAAGAAAAACGTTGCCGGCCAATGATTTCACAAGTGAAATCAATCTCGACATCGAGGTGAAAACCTGAATGGGGAAGCAGTTCGGCCCAGCTCTCACCTTCCTCCACGCGGATCGGTTTGAGAACTTTGATGAACCGTCGCGGCGCTGACAGATCGCGAAGACCGGCATCATCTACCGCTTCAACGAACGCAGCCGAGCTGCCGTCCATGATGGGAACTTCTTTGCTGTCAATCTCGATAATGCAGTTATCGACAGACAGGCCACGTAGAGCGGCCAGGAGATGTTCGACTGTGCCGACCGTAACCCCGGCATCATCGCCGAGCACGGTACACAATGTCAGATTTTTGACGTGGGAGACGTTGGCGGGGATCTCAGCGATGACACGGCCACGCTTGGTGACGAGAAAGCGGAGGCCAGTGTCGGCAGCTGCTGGGTGCAATATGACCGAGACTGGCGCTCCGCTGTGCACCCCCGTGCCCGTCAACTCGATCTCACACGCAATAGTTGTCTGACGCGCGCCGATAAATCGATTCGACATGATGCTGCGTCCCTCGATGCCCATTAGGCGATAGCCACTCAAGAATGCCTTGGCGCTACCCCACCCCCAATTCGCTGCTCTGGTCCCTTATATGTGGCTTATGCAAACCTTCTGGAGCGTCTTTGTCTGTCTGCGCTCTCAGAACCCCAGGAACCGTACGAACAACGTCGCTAACGATTGGAAGATACCCCAAGCTTAACAATTCAGCCAAATCACGGTTTCTTTCATCGTATTACCGAGGAGCAATAGTTCAACGGTGCCGCGCAGATTCAGGAGATCATTCTATTTGCGTCGACGGCCAAAAATCTCGGCAAACGGCTGCTCATCGTCCGTCGTCTCACGCGATATCGAATCATGATCCGCGACGGAGTTCGCCCACCCGTGGTCCTGCGCTGGCGGACCGGAGGCGTGATTTGATTCCTCGAGACGATACTCAAAAGGATCGACATTCTGCGCATCGTCCGCGTGTTTGCTGCGCCCCAGAAGGCGCTGCAACAACCCCCGGCGCGGCGGATCCTCAACCGCGTGCGGATTCGCGTGTGAAGGATCCTGAGGCGAATACCCGACCTTGGCGCGATACTCACGTTGTGCGACAGGCGGAAAATCTTCGACCGCGGGCATGCGGCGCTGACCGCGTCGGAATTCTGTCGGTCGTGCAGGGTTGAAGTTGTCAGCGTTCATGCCAGTTGCATCGGCACGTTCTGGTGCGGGCGGCAGCGATTGCGCGTGCTGCGATAGATGCGACAGACCTTCCTCGATGACGACATCCCCGTCCGTGCGCCACGTTTCGCGTGATCCGCTCCTGCCGGGTTCACGCGATTGCATTGGGGGGGGCGTGTCCGATTGTTGATTGCCTCCACCCCCGTCAC
>JAUWCP010000152.1 GCA_030609245.1 Hyphomicrobium sp. | reverse complement strand
CTTGTTTTCCTCCCTGATGATGTCCATGCACAGCTCGACGCATTCATCGCAGATGAACACGGTCGGACCTGCAATCAGCTTGCGAACCTCGTGCTGGCTCTTGCCGCAGAACGAACAGTAGAGGGTGTTTTTCTCTTGAGCCATGCTTAAAGTCTCACTTAAAGTCTCACCCTTTGTTCGGGTAACCCGTATCAACTAGAGCCCGATCGATCCTCCGTTGGATCGTCAACACATAAGCCCGCGGCTAAGCCCGGTCATTCGGCCGCCGAGTCCATTCTCACAATCTGAGCACGCTAGCCTTCTCCAGATCAAGATTGGATTAACAGCTTGCCCCCCGTGAGCGGTGAAGCGGCTCGATTGCCACAGTTTTGTGTCCTCTAAAAGGTGCGCCAAAAAAGGGCATCAAGCGGGTGTTGCAACCGCTTTTCGCCCAGCCGATGGGCATAAAAGCACCAGATCCGAAGATCCTGGGGCAGGAACGAGCAGCCGGACATGAGGTGCTAGGCACCTGCTGTCAAGCGGTTACCTTATCATCAGAAATGCCGAACTCTGTTGCTCCCCGCTGCGTCAACACCTTATCAATGAGGCCGAACTCCTGGGCCTGTTCCGCATTCATGAAGTAATCACGGTCCAGTGTGCGTTCAATGACATCGTAAGACTGGCCCGTATGCCTGACGTAGATTTCGTTGAGCCGGCGCTTCATCTTAATGATATCTTCAGCGTGTCGCTCGATGTCAGACGCCTGCCCGGAGAAGCCGCCGGAAGGCTGGTGCACCATGACGCGCGCATTGGGCAGCGCATAGCGCATCCCCTTGGTGCCGGCGCACAGCAGCAGGGAGCCCATGGAGGCCGCTTGCCCAATGCACAGCGTTGCCACCGGCGGACGCACAAACTGAAGCGTGTCATAGATCGCAAAGCCGGCCGTCACGACCCCGCCTGGCGAGTTGACATACATCGAGATTTCTTTCTTCGGGTTTTCTGCCTCGAGGAACAAGAGCTGCATACAAACCGAAGCTGCCATGTGGTCCTCGATGGGACCCGTCACAAAGATGATGCGCTCTTTTAAGAGCCGAGAGGGCAGGTCGTAGCCACGCTCGCCGCGGGCTGTCTGCTCGACCACCATAGGCCAGAACGTGTTCGTGAGGCTGTTGACCGGATCGTTCATGGCTTCTCTTCCTCTAAAATCGCAAATGCGCGCGCGTTGCCGAATCGAATGGCCGCAAGCGCACCCTTTTTGGCCAGACGGCCGCTCCAGCGCAACACCTAGCGCGGCCCTTCCTTCAACAAGCTATCGTTTTAGGTCTCGGTGGTCTCCTCGACCTGCTTGAATAGCTCATCTTTCGTCACTTTTTTCTCCGCCGGCTTTGCCTGCGACAGTACGTAGTCGACGACCTTGTCCTCGAAAATCGGAGCGCGCAGCTCCGATAACGCGCCGGGTGTCTTCTCATAGTACTCATAGACCGTCTTTTCCTGACCGGGGAAGCGGCGCGCCTGTTCCATCAGCGCCTGGCGCAGCTCATCCTGATTCACCATAAGGCCGCCCTTCTCGCCGATCTCGCCAACGACAAGGCCCAGGCGTACGCGGCGCTCGGCGATGCGGCGGTACTCGGCACGTGCGTCCTCCTCCGTCTTACCCTCGTCGGCAAAGGTTTTGCCACTTTGCTTCAGATTCTCGTTGAGCCGATTCCAAATCGTCTCGAACTCATGCTCAACAAGCGAACGTGGCAATTCAAAGCTGTGGGCCTTCTCCAGTTGGTCGAGAAGCTCGCGCTTCAGCTTCATTCGTGCAGCCGAATCATACTCCTGCTTGATCTGCGCGGTGATGAGTTCTTTGAGCTTGTCGAGGCTGTCCGCGCCAAACGTCTTGGCGAACGCATCATCGATCTCGGGCGGAACAGGGAGGGCCACCTCTTTGACCGTTACGTCGAATGTCGCCTCCTTGCCCGCAAGCGTCGACACGGGATAGTCGCCCGGAAAGGTCGCCTTGATCGTCGGCGTCTCGCCGGCCTTGGCACCCATCAACCCATCCTCAAAGCCTGGAATAAACTTGCTCTGACCGAGCATGAGCTGCGTATCTTCGCCCGTGCCATCCTCGAAGGGCTCGCCATCGATCTTTCCAATGAAATCGATTGTTAAGCGGTCCCCGGACGCAGCGGCGCGGCCCTCCTCAGGGGTCCACGTCGTGCCGCGTTCAGCAAGCTCGCCAATCGCCTTGTCGATTGCTTCGGGCTCCACTTCGGCAACCAACCGCTCCAACGTGAGCTTCTTCAAGTCGGTCAACTTGATCTCGGGCAGCACCTCAAAGGACATGGAATAAGCCAGATCCGCCTCGCCCGCGAAGACCCGCTCAATCTCTTCTTTGTCCTCAGGAAAGGCGATGCTCGGCTGCGCAGCCGGGCGCTCATTGCGCCCCTCGATCGCCTTGATGCTTGTCTCCTTGACGGCCTGTTCCAAGACCTCCGCCATCAGCGAACGCCCGTACATCTTCTTTAGGTGGGGAATGGGAACCTTCCCCTTTCGGAAGCCCTTGAGCTGAACACGGTCCTTGATCTCGTCCAGCCGCTGTGTGAAGCGCCGACCCAGTTCATCAGCACCGACCACCACCTTCAGGGTGCGCTTCAGGCCCTCGTTATTCGTTTCGGTGATTTGCATCTCTCTCCAACCTGCTAACGGCAGCGTCACGGCCTCGATCGCCTCCGCAGCCAGTTCGACCCGGCCGTCCGGTCCGATCCTAGCCCAGTTGCGTGGTGCGGGCGGAGGGACTTGAACCCCCACGGCCAAGGCCACCAGAACCTAAATCTGGCGTGTCTACCAATTCCACCACGCCCGCGCGCCGCGCCCTGCCGTGGGGCGCGGCATAAGCCAAACACCCGCAGACCCTCGCATTTTTCGCAAGTTTCGTCTGGCTAGTGGGAACGGTCAGGCATGGTATATCTGGCGCGCTTGCGAAAAATCAACGCCATTTCGCCTCTGGCGCCAGCCGCACCGGACAAACCGTGCCTTTTCCGGCCGCCTGAGCGCCCCTCAGGACGCGCTAGGGCACCTCCACACGGACCGGTTGCGACCCCATTGGCGCGACACTAGTTTGCTGCCCACTCAGCCATTAGGAGCAAGCATTTGCTGCCAAGTTCAAGCGTTGCTGCCGCAGTAGGGCGTACACCTCTCATTCGGCTCCGCCGGGCCTCGCAGGAGACGGGCTGCACAATCCTGGGCAAGGCTGAATTCATGAATCCCGGGCAGTCGGTCAAGGATCGCGCAGCACTTGGCATCATTTCCGACGCCGTCAACCGCGGCCGCCTCAAGCCCGGCGGCACAATTGTAGAAGGAACGGCTGGCAACACGGGCATAGGGCTCACCATACTGGCCAATGCCTTGGGATTTCGCACCGTCATCGTTATCCCCGATACGCAGGCGCAGGAAAAGAAGGACACGCTGCGCCTCCTGGGCGCCGAGGTCGTCGAGGTGCCGGCTGTGCCCTACAAGAACCCCAACAATTACGTGAAATATTCAGCGCGCCTCGCCGAGGTCATCGATGCGCGTGAGCCAGAAGGCGCGATATGGGCCAATCAGTTCGACAACATCGCCAACCGCAACATCCATATGACGACAACGGCTGAGGAAATTTGGTCCGATACGAATGGCGAGATTGACGGTTTCGTTGCAGCCGTCGGTTCGGGAGGTACGTTGGGAGGTGTATCGCGTGTGCTCAAAGCCAAGCGTGCCGCCATCCGCACCGCGCTGGCCGACCCGCCCGGCTCCGCGCTCTATGCCTACTACACGACTGGCGAGTTGAAAGCACAGGGATCTTCGATCACGGAGGGGATCGGCCAAGGCCGCATCACCAAGAACCTTGAAGGCGCACCGATTGACACCGCGTTTCAGATCCCCGACGCGGAGGCGGTACAAACCGTGTTTCAACTCACCGCTGAGGAAGGCCTGTGCTTGGGCGCTTCAAGCGGCGTCAATGTTGCCGGTGCCGTCCGGCTCGCCAAGGACCTGGGACCGGGCCACACGATCGTGACGATCCTTTGCGACCCTGGAACCCGCTATCAATCAAGACTTTTCAACCCGGCCTTTCTTCAGTCGAAATCGCTGCCTATCCCGGCCTGGCTCGCCCGCGAACCTCGTGTCCTGCCAAGCGTTTTTGCCGATCCGGCCACCGGTTGAGGCCATCGGGCCGGCTTTGCGCGTAGTCCTTGCGGACGCCGCAAGTTTTTCCTATGTGGCTAAGAAAACGAAGCGCGACTGGCTCTCTTGGCCCCGCGCGATGACAAAGTGGAATGGAGAGGAAACGTGCTGAACTCCGCCAAGAAGTGGCTTGTCGAAACGGATTGGCTTGCCGCGCATCTCGACACTCCCGATCTCGTCATTCTCGACGCCAGTTGGCACTTGCCCAGCGTCGAACGCGATCCCAAGGCCGAATACCTCGCCGAGCACATTCCAGGCGCGCACTTCTTCGATATCGACGATCTCTCCGACGATAAATCGTCGCTTCCTCACATGCTGCCCTCCACGGTCAAGTTTGCTTCCCGCATGAAGAAGATGGGCATCGGTGACGGGATACGCATTGTGATCTACGACACCTACGGCCTGTTCTCTGCACCACGCGTGTGGTGGACGTTTCGCGCGATGGGGCACGAAGACGTTGCTGTCCTCAACGGCGGCCTGAAGAAGTGGATGGCAGAAGGGCTTCCGCTGGAGGATGGCCCCGCCAGGAAGCGCCCCGAGTGTCATTACACGCCTCGCATCAACGCCTCGCTTATCCGCGACATCGATGACATCAAGCAAGTGCTGAGCAAGAATTCCGCGCAGATCGTCGATGCGCGCCCGGCTGGACGATTTGCGGGCAGTGAGCCCGAGCCGCGCCCTGGCTTGCGCGGTGGTCACGTGCCCGGCGCCCGTAATGTGCCCGCACAATCGCTGATCAATGACGACGGAACACTAAAAGCCCCAGCCGAGCTCACCAAGATCTTCGCCGATGCAGGGATAGATCCCTCCTCGCCCGTGATCGCCACCTGCGGCTCCGGCGTCACCGCCTCGATCCTTTCGCTGGCCCTGGCCGTGCTCGGGCAAACAAACGCGGCCGTCTACGATGGAAGCTGGGCGGAGTGGGGCGCCGACAATCACCTGCCTGTCGAGACAGGCGCGACACGCTAAAGCTGACTAGTCCAGCCGGATGCTACTCCGCCTGAGGCAACAGTAACGCTTAGCGTTTGCCGGAAATGACGTGGCTTTGTACGCCGTGTGCGGCAAGCTTCGGGCGCAGGCTCGATATGGTACCCGAGTTCACGCCTGCCCAGCCGATCTCACCGGACAGACGTCCGTACTCGATCTTGGCACAACGGTTCATGATGACTTTGAGGCCCGCGGCTTCAGCCTCGGCAGCGGCTTCGTCATTGTACACGCCCAGCTGCATCCAAATGACTTTGAGACCAAGCTTGTCCTTGACCGCGATCGCTTCGCGCGTGATCCCGAGCGCGGCCTCAGAGTTACGGAAGATATCAATGACGTCGACGGGCCCTTCCAAACCCGCAAGCGTTCCATAGACCTTCTGACCAAGGATCTCCTTGCCCGCTGCTCCCGGATTGATGGGTATCACCTGATAGCCCTTGCCAAGAAGATACTTCATCGCGAAGTAACTCGGCCGGCTCGTATTCGCGCTGGCACCTACGAACGCAAGTACGCGCGCGTCGCTCAAGACCTGCGCGATTTCATCGTCGCTATAATTATCGTGGCTCATGCCTCGCCCATATCAAGTTCAACGCGACCATCGTCGCTGAGCTTGAAATAGGGGTTGAAGGCGACTTCCCACAAGTGGCAGTCGGGATCGGCAAAGTATCCTGAGTACCCGCCCCAAAAAACTTTACCCGCAGGCTTTACCAACTTGGCGCCGGCGGCAACCGCCTCGGCCAGCGCCGCGTCGACGTCGGCCTCGCTGCGCGCGTTGTGGGCGAGCGCGACGCCAGAAAA
>JAUWCP010000332.1 GCA_030609245.1 Hyphomicrobium sp. | reverse complement strand
GATGTCCGAGGGAGGCAATGATCGGACAACCGCAGGCTCCGTTGTATTTAGCCGCCGCCGGTCTAGAGCGACTTCAGATATGCGATCACGTCGTCGCGTTGCTGTTGCGAGGGTAGACCGGGGAAGGTCATGTACATTCCTGGCGCAAAGGCGTTCGGGCTCTTGAGCCAATCATCTAGGTTGGCTTTGTCCCAGACACCGGTGTGCTTCTTCAACGCGGCAGAAAAACTGAAGCTCGGCTTACTGGCTATCTTCGTACCATAGACACCATAGAGGTTCGGTCCCACGCGCGTGCCGCCAGCCTTGTTAAAAGTATGACACGCGCCGCACTGCGTTTGGGCAATCTCCTTGCCGCGTTCTGCAGCAGTTTCGGCGTCACTTGCCTTGCTCGGGGCGGCCTTGTCCGATGTGGCGTCGGATTTGTTTGCCGCCTTTGGTGCGTGTGAGGCTGTCGCTTTGCCTGGTTCTGCGAGCGCGACGCCAAAGTAAGCTGCGACAGAGCGGCGCCAGTCCGGATTCTGCAGCAAATCCTCGGCGGCCTCGTCTGTAATGCGTGGCGCGTGCTCCAGCTTGAAGGCGCTCATTGCGAGCATCGGTGCATCCCATTGGCCCGTGAAGTCCACAAGCTGGAAGGGTACGACGACCTTGTATTGATCAAGTCCAAGGAACCCGCCCCGATCGATCATGGCATAGAGCGTCTGACCGCTTGAGCTGTCGATGATGAGCCCCGATAGCGTGCCGAGCGTTTGGCTGTATTTGCCCTCACTGCGCACTTCAAGGCCAACGACGTCGCTCGATACGATGAAAAAGGGTTTGCGCTTCGGTGGCGTGCTCGTACCTGGAGCGGGAGCAGGTGTCGACGTTGCTGCCGGGGCTTTGGCGGCCGTCTTCGTCTTGGATGCATCGGCGGCCGGTTTTGCCTTGGTTGTGGTAGCGGCGGCGGCAGCAGATGGAATTGTTACTTGCGAACGCCAAGAGGCGACGAGATGGGGCGTTGCGTTGGGGGCAGCCTCATTGTCCCAGTTTGTGCGCACGTAGTTGGCAATGTCGGCGATATCCTCGTTCGTTAGGGTGCCTGCGAAGGACGGCATGGCCAGCAAGCCGTTGCGTGCGGGGACGCCTTGGAGGACTGCCGATAGAATGTTGTAAGGCTGTGCCGCAACAACAGTGGGATTGCCGGCAAGCGGTGGCACTTGACCCGCCATGCCCTTTCCGGTCTTCTGGTGACAAACGGCACAATGTGTGTCGAAGAGTTGCTTGGCACGCGCTTCAACCTTGGGGGCAAGCTTGGCCACCTTGGCCGGGCGCAGCGTCTCACCCTTTCCAGCGTCATCATCGAACATGTAGGTCGCGATATCGGTGATATCACTGTCCTTCAGTTTCGACAGGCTGTCGTGGACGACTACCTCCATCGGGCCGAGTGTGGTCGAGTCACTGGTTGCGCCCTTTTTTAGAAAGTCGATGAGATCGGTCTTGTCCCATTTATTGATTTTCTTGAGGGCCGCAGGCGTGATGTTGGGGGCAAACCAAATATCGATGTGGCTCCCCTCGAATCGCTCACTTGGGATGGTTGCACCCATGAAATTGCGTGGGGTATGGCAAGCGCCACAGTGGGCAAGCGCCTCGACGAGATAGGCACCCCTGTTCCAGGCCGCGCTCTCGGTCTTGTCTGTCTGATAGAAGCCTTCATCAAAGAACAGCACGCGCCAGAAGAACATCATTGAGCGGATGCTAAACGGGAAGCTCAACCCGTTTTCTTTTCTAGCTTTCTTGATCGGTGGCAGGCTTCTCAGGTAAGCCCACAGCGCTTTAAGGTCGGCCTCCTCAATTTTTGTGAAATAGGTGTAGGGCATGGCGGGATAGAGATTTGCGCCATCGGCGCGAATGCCGTCGTGGACCGCGGTCTTGAAATCATCGAAGGTCCACTTGCCAATTCCTGTCTCGGAGTCGGGCGTGATATTGGGCGAGTAAATCGTTCCGAATGGCGTGTTGATCCCCAGCCCGCCGGCGAATTTCTCATCAGGCGATCCCGTGTGACAGGGCATGCAATCCCCAGCCAAGGCGAGGTAGCGGCCGTGCTCCACGAGGCTGGGGTCGGGTTCAGCCCTTGCGTCCGTTGCGTTTGCGACGGTGCTGCCCAAGAGAATGATGGTGCCAATGATGCAGCTGCGGACCCATTCGGGAATCATCTTTTGCCTCGCCGCCGTTCTTCGGGACGCCGGTCTTCCAAAGCGCTCCCACCTCAGCTGGAACGTAACAGTATCAGACCGAGCGCCAGTCAGAATGCGCTTATCGGCGTGGCGGTGGCCGCATACTTTCCCGACATAAGCCTGTCCGGCTTCGGTGGTGGGGTCTGC
>JAUWCP010000176.1 GCA_030609245.1 Hyphomicrobium sp. | reverse complement strand
CTCAAGGAGAACTGGCCAGTCGGGAATGTGCTCGTCCCATTCAACAAGAGTCGGGATCGCGCCGGCTCGCGACATCGCGCGCCCATAGAGCGCCCACACATCATCAATGACGCGCCGGTCGTGCGTATCGATGAGGAGCCGCTGGCCGGCGTCGTCTTGATCCTCAGCATGACCAGCCAAGTGTATTTCGCCAACATGACAAATCGGGAACGCGTCGATGTAGGCTTGCGCGTCGCGCTTGTGGTTGGTGCAGGAGACGTACACATTGTTGACGTCGAGCAGCAGGCCGCACCCGGTGCGCTTCACGATTTCGCTCAGGAATTCGATCTCATCGTAGCTGCTTTCCTCGAAAACGACATAGGTCGCAGGATTCTCCAAAAGAATGCGCCGGCCGAGATGGCTCTGCGTCTGATCGACGTGGGCGCTCACAAGGGCGAGCGTTTCAGGTGTGTAGGGCAGCGGAAGGAGGTCGTTAAGGAACGCCGTATCGTGGGTCGACCAAGCCAAGTGTTCCGAGACCAGGCCGGGCTCATATCGATCGATCAGAGCCTTGAAGCGATCGAGATGATCGGTGTTGAGAGGCGTTGGTCCGCCGATCGACAGACCGATGCCATGGAGTGAAAGAGGATACTTTTCGCGAATGCGCGATAGTTGATGATGGGGGGCGCCGCCGGCGCCCATATAGTTCTCCGGGTGCACCTCGAACCATCCCAGGTCGGGCGGGCAGCTAAAAATTGCATCGAAGTGTGTAGGCTTGAAACCGACACCGGCGCGGGCGGGGATCGAAGGATAAACTCTTGAGCTTGTCGTCGCCATGGCAGGCACCTTGGATACTAATCGAAACCAATCCAAGCACGTGGCCGGCTTGTAAGAAGGCGCACGCGCTTGGATTGGAAAATCAGCGAGTCGTAGGCCGCTTGCGTTCTTATGATTTAGGCGGGTCGCGATCTAGAGCGCTTAGGCTGCCCTTGCGGCCATCCGGCAATTCCATGGTTTCGCAAGTGCCCTTGGGCACCAACGTCCAAGAATTACCCTGGTAATTCACTGTCGAAGTGCCAGCACACGTGGTTCCGGGGCCCGCTGCGCAGTCGTTCTTGCCGGCCAGCGCAACGCCATAACACTTTTCCTGGTCGGCAGCGCGGACTTCAGTTGCGCCCATTGAGGCGGCAGTGGCAACAGCGGAGGCCACCAAAGCAACGGTAGCAATTTTCTTCGACATCTATTCACTCCTTGGTTTGCGAGCAGAGGCAACGATTGCCCCAAAGCTACACCTCAGCCCGACGTGTAGTTCGATCATTACGCACTGTTTGTTACACGACATCAATGCTGCCGCGGCGTTGTGCTGGGAATGTGGCCGGCGTCCCTGAATTGCGTTGAGGCCGACGTCCGCTATTTGGGGGTAATGCGGATGTTAGCGCTCCCCCGTGCGCCAGGGGTCATCGTTCGCCGTTGAGGGATGATGCCAGCGCTTCTATAGCGCCGCTCTATCAATTCCAAAGACAGTTGATATTTCCGTTCGCAGCTGCACGTCGCCATAACAGGCCCTGGAAGCACCGGGTTTGCCGGCGGCCAATCCACCCAGAACCGCATAAGCGAAACGTCGATACTTGAAACCTTGGGAGAACTGATATGAAAAACATCGTCTAAAGGCACAACGTCCGCGAGGCCTTGAACGAAAAGCCAAGCAACGGATCTAGCCTTCGTTAGATAAACCTGCAAACCGCAATGCCGCGGGTAGGTCCGGCTACTGCTTCACCGGCTGCGGCGCCGGGAAAGTCCACTCGCCGTCGAGGATTTCTTCGCGCGGTTGATACAAGCGCACTGCGTAATTCCAACCCTCGGTGAGAGGTAAGCAGTTGACGCGCTTGTCCTCGCAGCCGCCGAAATTTACGGTGAAGGAGCCGTCCTTGTTGGGCTTGCCGGAAATGTTGTTCACGCTGTAGGCGTTGAGATCGTTCTTCTGGAAATAGCCATCCTTGTTGTAAACGCTGATCGACCAGAAGGCATCGACCGGCACGTCCTTCACGGTGATCTGATATTCGCCGACCGGGAGGTTGGGCTGCACGTTCAGGTAATACGCATCCTCGACGGGAAGACCGCCCCAGCCGAAGGCCGAGCCGAGGAGGAAGCGCACCGGGTCCACATCCGCCTTCTTGCCGAACGTCTTATGGGTGTCGGGAAGCCCTTTGCTCAATTCGAGCAGCGGCTTGTAGGTGGCATTGTAGCTTTCCATGTCGTAATTCGGCATCGCGAACGGTTTGGCCGAGGCGGCCTCGATCTTCATCTTGTCCTGAAGCGCGATCGCCGCCTTGATGTCCGCATCATCTGCAGCGTTGACGAGCGTGCGCACAGCGAGAACGACATACGGCGTATCAAACTCTTGCACGGTCAGCTTGTAGGTGCCGCCACCCAGGTAGACCTTGTTGATATATCCATCATTGTTGATGACCATCAGCGACATGTAGCGCTCGCCCGCTTTCGGCATTGTCACTGTCGCGCCCTTGCTGATGTCCACGATCGCGAAGCTGTAAATCGTGTCGCGGTTCATGCGAATGACCAGCTGCTTATCAAGAGGCGTCGGTTTGCGGTTGTGGGTCCAGCTGTTCACGGCGCTATTCATTTTCAGCATTCGACCGATCTGCATATCTGTTTCGGCGCGGGCATAGTTTTCCACGTTCACCGTGACGGGGCCTTCAGCGGCCGGGACCGGCGAGGCCATTGCGACAAGAAGGGTGGCAGCCAAAACGGCCCCAAACGAGTTTACCTGAACGTGTTCCAACTCATTTCTCCTTCTCGGTACTGAAATGCCACCAATTGATCGCACGACTCCAACGCGACCGTCGGCAGGAATGAACGGCCAACCTCCAGCCAGTGGTCCAACTGGAGAGCCAGATCAAGTTGGGTCGCGGGGCCTTGTTCAAGCACCCGTCGAGCCCCGATGCCAGCCCTTCTTTGGTTTAAGGATTTGGGTGCCAGGCGCAGTTGATTCAGTCGCAGCGTGTTGCGGGAGGTAAGTTAATTCGGCACGACTCAGAAGCTGCCGCCAAGAGCGGAGTTGACGAGATCGCTCACGGTCGGTTGCTTCTTGCGCGCACGGGGACGAGCAGCCCGAAAGCGAGACGACGGCTTGACTTCAATTGGCTGAACCGGGGCCAGGTGATCGCGGCCGACGTTGATTTGATCCCACTGGCCGGCAAGGGCTTGTCTGATGCGCTTCTCGTGCCCGTAGACGTCAGAGAATGTGTGCAGCTTGCCGTTATCATCCACCCAGGCGGTGAAGTAGACGAGGTGGATGGGGATCTTGCGCTCCAACTTGATCACGTTGCTAAGGGGACCATTCCGCGCTTCCTCGTTGGAGCGCACCTTATCCCAACCCTTGTCTTCCCTTAGAATCAGCTCTGCCATGCGCATGGGATTACGCAGGCGCAAGCAACCGTGGCTCAACGTGCGCCGAGACCGGTTGAACATCCACTTGTCCGGCGTGTCGTGCATGAAGATCGTGTGCTGGCTGGGGAACGTAAACTTCACCTTGCCCATCACGCTTTTGCGTCCGGGAGGCTGCACGACTTCGTAGTCGCGGATGTCAGCCTCGTGCCAATTAATGCGGCGATAATCGAGCCGCTGACCATCCTTGGTCTCAAGTTGAAAGCCGTAGGTGCGGAACATGCTGCCGCCGCGGCGCAGGTTCGGCCAAAGCTCGCGCACCTTGATTGATTCCGGCACGCGCCATGTCGGCTTGAAGACGATGCTCTTTATCGGGCGTGTGTAGATCGTGGTCTGTTTGCCCACCTCGCCGACGACGATGCGCTCTTTGTGGATCACCTCGCCATTTTTAACGAAGCGCACGATGTACTCGGGGACGTTCGCCAAGATGTGCAGTTCGCCCATGTCATCAGGCATCCACCGCCAATGTTCCATGTTGGCGCGCAGCTTCATCTTGGTGGTCTTGCTGCGAGTCTTCAAATAGGCTTGGCGCAGTTTCTCGAACTGGGGATGCTGGGGATGTATTCCGCGCAGATAAGCGTCGGGCTCTTGCGCCCGCGTGATGTCTTCTAGAATGGCTTCGGCGTCGAGTAGTTGGGGCTTGCGGTCGAGGTTGGAATTAAGGAGGATCGTTGGGTCGATGATGCGTCCACCGCGCGCAAAGCGCGCGTACTTCAGAATGGCGAGCGAGAGGGCCAATTCGGCCTTAGCAATTTCCTCAGGCGCGAGATCCGGTTCGTCATCGGCGTGTGCGGCCAGTACAGGTAGAGCAAAGTCTTTGGCCTCAAGCCCCCACTCATCCGCCTTCTTGATTTCACTGATGACGGCGATGGCCTCCGGCGTCAGTCCCTTTTGCGTCAGCCATATCGGAGCGCTGGCGCGCGCATCGTAGAAATCAACGAGGACGGCGCGCTCTTTGATCTCCTGCGCGTTACCGTCGCTGGGAAGAGCGGAAAGCTTTTCGCGCAGCGCCTGTGCAGCCGGACTGGCTGGTGCGGAAGGTTCGCGATTCTGAGCGCTTTCGGAGGGCGAAGCAATTGCCGGGTCCGTGACGACAGGGACTGTCGCGGTCTTGGGCACATTGGCCGTGGCATGACCAGCCAGCGCGGCGAGAAAGATCAGGAAGAGTGTCGATCTGTGGAAGCGAATCATCAATCCCTCTAAAAGCAACGCAAAAACGCTAACCGAGCGGCTATTTAATGGCCAGTCGCACACGCGATGGAGGCGTATCTCGCCTGAGTGTGGCCTGCTGCTGTTGCCAAAAAGCAAATCCCTCCACGCACCACGCGTTCCCCTGGCAGGAGGAGTTGAGGGGCGCCCTAGTGTTATGCTTATGAATTGTTTCAGTTGTAGAAATATGAGCTCCATCTGTTTCGTCTTCATGGCACCAACGTTTCCTCACGCGGATTTCGCACGTGAAAGTCCCTGAACTTTCCTATGCCAATGTCCCCGACCGACCGCTGCGACGCGGCGTCATTGACTTGCTTGAGCACCTCTCAGGACGCGACTGCTTTGCACCTTGTAGTGAGATGGCCGCGGCAAGCGGCGGTTGATCTGGTTTGACGCGCTAGCCCCCAGGAACATGCTGATCGCGACAGCGAAGGCCGTACTCAGCCCCGGCCACGGTAAGGCGTAACGCCCTGGTCGGGGAGCCAGACGCCCTCAGGCAGCATTCC
>JAUWCP010000328.1 GCA_030609245.1 Hyphomicrobium sp. | reverse complement strand
GGAACCGCTCATTACGCACGCGCGTGAATACCGAGTGATCTGGGATCTTGTCCTCCAACCCCAAGCCGCAAAACCAGCGGTAGGCCAGGTTGACCTGCACCTCGCGACACAACGCCCGCTCCGAGCGTATCGCAAACACGTAACCGACAATGAGCATCCGGATGATGAGGAGCGGGTCAATCGAAGAGCGGCCGGTGTGTGAATAATGCGGCGCCAGTTCCTCGTGTACCCACGACAAGTCGAGAACGGCGGCAATCTCGCGGACGAGATGATCGCTTGGCACGACCTCTTCCAGGTTGAACGCGTAAAAAAGCTGCCGCTGGTCCGTCGTCTGCCGCCCCATCATAGCCCGCCCCCGTCGATGAATGCATCACGACAACGGAATCACTGTTCGCCACACGCATCAAGAGAGTTTTGCAACACTATCTGCCAAAAGCGGACATTCACAGAGCTACGTCTCGGTGGTCTGCATATGCGCGCCTGCATCGCGCATTTCGCAGTTTGCTCTTACGCCGCCATCAGTTGTAATAGGCCGCGTGGCATCCGTAATGACCTCGACCCCAAAGCCCTCCTTGCGAGCGTCGAGAACGGTGGCTAGAACGCAGACATCCTGTGCCAGTCCGCCAATCCACACGCGCTTGATCCCATGCTCTCGGAGGTGGGCGGCGAGGCCGGTTTCGTCGAATGCCGAGTTCTGGTCCTTGTCGAAGCGCACGCCCCTGGTGATCTTGTTTGTGTGCTTTGGCAATTCGAGGTCGGGGTGAAAGGCGGCGCCATCAGTATCCTGAACGCAATGAGGCGGCCAAGCGCCACCTTGCTCCTTGAAGCTCATGTGACGCGCCGGATGCCAGTCGCGCGAGGCATAGATCGGCACGCCCTTATCCGTAGCGGCCGTGATCCAACGGTTGAGCACGGGCACGACCTCATCACCCTTCTCGATCGGCAAGGCTCCACCGGGACAGAAGTCCTTCTGCACGTCGACGACGATAAGCGCGTCGCCCTTGCGCAGCGCAGTTCGTGGATTTGCCATTCCGAACCTCCGTGCTGCCGCGGGGACGACCAGCCTAGCTCGCGGCTACCTTGCGGGTGATTTCGGCCTGATAAGCCACCAGCTCTTCGCTGACCTCGACTGGATAGCGCGATTTGAGTGGCTCAAGGCCGCGGACGCGCTCCGGAAGGAGCGCAATTTCGCGCTCTGCAACAGCCCTTATCTCGCTGAGACGTCGCATCGCAGGGGGCAGCCGTTTGCCCTTGTGCATCACCAATTGGAGCAAGGGCCGTCCCTCCAGCTTCTCGGTCGCGCGTGCGATGACATCGCGCTGGGCGCGACCATCTTTCTCGATGCGAAACACCTGCTTGCGGCCCGGCAGTAGCACCTTGCCGGTCGAGAGCTTTAGACGGCCCTCGCCAGCGTACGCACACAGTTTATAGGCCATGTCGAGGCCGGGAGCGTCGCTCGACACACCCATCAACGTCCCCACGCCGAAGCCATCGATGGGCGCGCCTGCGGCAACAAGCTCTGCGATGCTATCCTCGTCGAGCCCACCACTGGCAATGATCCCGACATTGTGAAGCCCCGCCTGATCGAGGAGACAGCGCGCCTGCCTTGAAAGTTCAGCGAGATCGCCTGAGTCGAGCCGAACGGCGCGAATGCGGAAGTCTTCACCGAGCGCGTGGGCAAGATCGATCACTTTCCGCACGCCGGCCAGCGTATCGTAGGTGTCGACGAGCAGCACAGTGTCCGGATAAAGGCGGGCAAATGCGCGAAACGCCTCTGCCTCGTCCTTGTGGGCTTGGACGAAGCTGTGCGCCATGGTACCCGCAAGAGGGAGGCCGTAAACTCTGCCGGCGAGGACGTTGGAGGTTGCGGTGATGCCAGCGATGTAGAAGGCCCGCGCTGCCTTCAGGGCGGCATCCGTCCCATGGATGCGTCGCGCCCCGAAGTCGACCACCGTTCGGCCAGCTGCCGCCACCACCACCCGCGCCGCCTTCGAAGCGAGGACGGTCTGCACGTGGACTTGATTCATAATCATCGTCTCTACAAGCTGCGCTTGGGGGATTGGCGCAACCACCTCAAGAATTGGTTCATTGCCGAAAACGGGCACGCCCTCGGACACGGCGTAGACATCGCCCGTGAACCGGAATTGGCGCAAGGAATCGAGAAACCGCTCGGAGAACTGATGGCGCGACGTCAGATACGCAAGGTCATCGTGAGTGAAGGTGAGGTTCTCCAGGTATTCGAGGACGCTTTCCAGCCCGCAGGCCAGAAGATAGTTTCGCCTTGGCGGCAACCGGCGCACGAACAGGCTGAACACCGCCTCGTCCACCATGCCCTCCTCGAAATAGGCTTGAAGCATGGTCAACTCATAAAGGTCGGTG
>JAUWCP010000236.1 GCA_030609245.1 Hyphomicrobium sp. | reverse complement strand
ATGCACCATGGAGAAAGAGTAGGTCACCCTTGCCGTCCTTCTCAAAGAGCCTGGAAACCGCGCTGCATCGCGCTCTTGAGGCCGCGAACGAGCGTAGCCACGAATACGCCACGCTAGAGCACCTGCTGCTGGCGTTGATCGGCGATCGGGATGCCGCCGCCGTCATGCGTGCGTGCACTGTCGATGTCGATGCGCTTCGCGCGCGCGTCACGGGTTATCTCGACACTGATCTAGGCGCACTCGTTTCCAAGGATGCAGCCGAAGCGCAACCAACGACTGGCTTCCAGCGCGTTATCCATCGCGCGGTCGTGCATGTGCAATCCTCCGGACGCGAGGAGGTTACCGGCGCCAACGTTCTCGTTGCAATCTTTGCCGAGCGCGAAAGCCACGCCGCTTACTTCCTGCAAGAGCAGGAGATGACTCGCTTCGACGCGGTTCAATACATCAGTCATGGTATCGCCAAGCGGCCGGGCATGTCGGAGCCGCAGCACGCGCGCGGCGTTGATGAGGAGGACCGGGTCACGGAAGGCGACGAGCGCAAACCTAGTCAGGACGCGCTCAATTCCTATTGCGTCAATCTCAACAAGAAAGCACGCGAGGGCAAGATTGATCCGCTGATCGGTCGTGAACCGGAAGTGCTGCGGACGATCCAAGTGTTGTGCCGGCGTCAGAAGAACAACCCGCTATTCGTCGGCGAACCCGGTGTGGGCAAGACCGCGATTGCTGAAGGCCTTGCACGCAGGATCGTCAAGTCCGACGTGCCAGAGGTCTTAACGGATTCCACTATCTTCTCGCTCGATATGGGTGCGCTGCTGGCTGGTACGCGCTACCGCGGCGACTTCGAGGAACGCCTCAAAGCGGTGATGAAGGAGATCGAGAACTATCCAGGCGCGATTCTATTCATCGACGAGATCCACACGGTGATCGGCGCCGGCGCCACTTCGGGCGGCGCCATGGATGCTTCCAACCTGTTAAAGCCCGCGCTGCAATCGGGCACGGTGCGCTGCATCGGTTCGACCACCTACAAGGAGTACCGGCAGCACTTTGAAAAGGACCGCGCCCTGGTGCGCCGCTTCCAGAAGATTGACGTGAAGGAGCCCTCGATCGAGGACTCGGTTGCAATCCTCAAAGGGTTGAAGCCGTACTTCGAGACCTTCCACAAGCTGAAGTACACAAACGACGCTATCAAGACAGCCGTGGAACTGTCCGCCAAGTACATCCATGACCGTAAGCTGCCCGACAAAGCGATCGATGTGATCGACGAGACGGGCGCCTCGCAAATGCTGCTCGCGGAAGGCAAGCGCAAAAAAAAGATTACGGTGAAGGAGATCGAGGCGACGGTCGCCACCATGGCACGCATTCCGCCCAAGACCGTGTCCAGGAGCGATGCAGCGGTCCTTCACAACTTAGGCAAAGACCTGAAGCGCGTTGTGTTTGGTCAGGACAAGGCGATCGAGGCGCTGTCCTCGGCGATCAAGCTTGCGCGCGCGGGCTTGCGCGAGCCTGAGAAGCCCATCGGCTGTTATCTTTTTTCCGGTCCCACCGGCGTCGGCAAGACTGAGGTCGCAAAACAGCTCGCCGACCTGATGGGCGTGGAGCTTTTGCGTTTCGATATGTCGGAATACATGGAGAAACACACGGTGAGCCGTCTTATTGGCGCGCCGCCAGGCTACGTTGGCTTCGATCAAGGAGGTCTTCTGACCGACGGCATCGACCAGCATCCGCACTCCGTTCTGCTGCTGGACGAGATTGAAAAAGCGCATCCCGACCTGTTCAACATCCTGTTGCAGGTGATGGATCACGGTAAGCTCACCGACCACAACGGCAAGCAGATTGATTTCCGCAACGTCGTTCTCATCATGACGACGAACGCAGGCGCAGCCGATCTCGCCAAAGCACCCATGGGCTTTGCACGCTCCAAGCGCGACGGCGACGACAGCGAAGCCATCAACCGCATGTTCAGCCCCGAGTTCCGCAACCGTCTCGACGCGGTGATCGCGTTCTCCAGTCTTCCCCCCGGGATCATCGAAAAGGTGGTGGAGAAGTTTATCTTCCAGCTCGAGGCTCAGCTTGCCGATCGCAGCGTGACGATTGAGCTGTCAGAGGATGCAACCAAATGGCTGGCAGAAAAGGGCTACGACGAGAAGTTCGGAGCCCGGCCGCTTGCCCGCGTGATCCAGGAGAATATCAAGCGGCCGCTGGCCGACGAGCTTCTGTTTGGCAAGCTGGAAAACGGCGGTACGGTGAAGGTTGTCGTCAAGGGCACAGGTGAGGGTCGCGAGCTCGCTTTCGAGTACTTTGCGGCCGATCCCAAGCGGGCGAAAGCCAAGAGTGAGGATGATGAGGACGAGGACGAGGTAACAAAGTCCAAGCCGATGCTCGTCGGGGCCGCACAGCGCAAGGCGCTGTCCGGCCCGAAGGCGAAAAAGGAGCGCAAATCGAAGTCCTCCGGTGTGGGGGCCGTGCCGAACGTGCCACGACGCAAGGACCGCTGACTACTCGGCTACTTGGACCGTCAGACGTTCGCGTTTCTTCTCACCGAACTCCGCCATACGCCTGGAAGCTGAAATGCGGCCAGGTGCGGATAATCCGCCAGGTGCCAAAAGCGGACCTTCGGTCGAGCGCATGGTAGGCGGGCACCATTAAACAGAAGCTTGCTGAGAGATGGAGCCACTAAAGCAAATTGCGGCGCTTCCCTATGTCGAAACCGAGCGTTCGTCTCTGGTCCTTCTTATAACCACCCGCGGCATGGGCCGCTGGAGTATCCCCAAAGGCTGGCCCAAGCCTGGATTGTCATATCCTGAGCTTGCGGCGCGGGAAGCATTTGAGGAGGCGGGTGTGAAGCATTTGAGGAGGCGGGTGTCGAGGGAGAGGTCAGCTGCCGTTCGACTAGCAGTTTCGTCTATACCAAGCGCCTACACCTGTTCTCTTGGATCCGCTGTCGTGTCGAAGTCTACCTTTTGGAAGTCGATCGCCAGCACTTATCCTGGCCAGAAAAGGCGAGCCGCAGATTTATGTGGATCGAGCCAAGTAGGGCGGCGACGCTCGTAAGCGAATCACAACTTGCAAGCGTCCTGCGCCAGTTTGATCGCTCGACGCAGAGCACTGCTTAAGTTCGCGGTCAGGTTGCGCGTTCGGCGTTGAAGCAGTTGCCCGCCGCTTGGAATCTGATCGGTGTTTCTACGCCTTCAGTTGAGAAACTGCGGCGAACGGCTGGGTGGGGTTGTGGTTTGGGCGGAGTCTCCCTAAGACCTCACGCAAAATCCTTTGAGGGCAGGATCATATGTCAATACGCGATGGGGAGGTCCCAGCCAAACCGGTAGGCAGGCTTCGCAAGACGTCGCTCGACAAGGATCTGCGTAAGATCGAGCGTCTGGAGGAGGCCACACGCTCGGTCTCGCGGCATCGATTCGCACCCGGGTTTGCGCTGCTGTTCCTCGCCATTGCGGGCATCTTTGCCAGCTTTCAGGTCGGTTCCGAGTCAAACGCACTGCTGATCATCGCGGCTGCAGTCATCGGCGGCTACATGGCGCTGACCATCGGTGCGAACGATGTAGCAAACAACGTCGGTCCGGCGGTTGGATCGCGCGCCCTAACCATGACGGGTGCACTCATCATGGCCGCCGTCTTTGAGAGCGCAGGAGCACTGATCGCGGGCGGCAACGTCGTCGAAACCATCTCCAAAGGCATTATTGATCCCGCGCTGGTA
>JAUWCP010000040.1 GCA_030609245.1 Hyphomicrobium sp. | reverse complement strand
GCGCACCGGGCCGATGTCATCCTTCCCGCCGCCGCCTACACAGAGAAAAGCGCAACGTACGTGAACACCGAGGGTAGGGTGCAGTTCACCAAGCGCGCGGTCTTTGCGCCGGGCGAGGCAAAAGAGGATTGGGCGATCCTGCGCGCGTTGTCTGCACACCTCGACCACACGCTTCCCTTCGACACGCTGACCGCCTTGAGGTCGGCCATGTACGCAGCGGCGCCGCACTTGGCCAGGCTCGATGCCGTTGCGCCAGCAGACCGCGAGGGAGTTGAGGGCGTAGCAAAGCTAAAGGGTTCGACGATCGATGAGCCGTTCGTGTCTCCCGTTCGTGACTTTTACCTGACAAACCCAATTGCGCGCGCCTCTGCTGTGATGGCGGAGATGAGCGCGCTGAAGAAGAGCATGAACGCCGGTTCCCGCTTGTCGGCAGCCGAATAACGCGAGGTCGATTGAGCGGCGATGAGTGAGAGCACTTATCAGGAATGGTGGAATTACGCGCTGTGGCTATTGGCCATGGTGGGCTGGAGCCTGCTCATTCTGGTGGTTCTGCTCATTGTCGTCGCCTACCTATTGTTGATGGACCGTAAGGTGTGGGCGGCCGTGCAGTTGCGGCGCGGTCCCAATGTCGTTGGTGCCTTTGGACTCTTGCAGTCTTTTGCCGATCTTTTGAAGTTCGTGTTCAAAGAGCCGATTATTCCCGCCAGCGCCAACAAGGGCGTGTTTCTGCTAGGCCCAATTGCAACCGTAACGTTTGCACTTGCCGCGTGGGCCGCGATCCCCGTCAATGAAGATGGCTTAGGCAGGTGGGTGATGTCCGACCTCAACGTCGGAGTGCTCTACCTGTTGGCGCTGTCATCTCTGGCCGTCTACGGCATCATCATGGGAGGCTGGGCGTCGAACTCCAAGTATCCGTTCATGGGCTCGCTGCGGTCTGTGGCGCAGATGGTGTCCTATGAGGTCTCCATCGGTTTCGTGATCATTACGGTGATCTTGTGCGTCGGCTCCCTGAACCTGACGGATATCGTCAACGCGCAGAAGACGGGTCTCGGCACGGGGGTTGGCCTGCCAAATTCGCTGTTAGACTGGTATTGGCTGCCGCTCTTCCCGATGTTCGTCGTCTTCTTCGTCTCGGCACTTGCGGAGACGAACCGGCCGCCGTTCGACTTGGTTGAAGCGGAATCGGAGTTGGTCGCCGGCTTCATGGTCGAATATTCCTCGACACCCTATATGCTGTACATGCTCGGCGAGTACGTGGCGTGCGTGACCATGTGCGCGATGATGACACTCCTCTTCCTCGGGGGGTGGTTGCCGCCGGTGGACGTGGCGCCGCTCAACTGGGTGCCGGGCATCGTCTGGTTCGTCGGCAAGTGCGTTTTCGTCTTCTTCTTCTTTGCTATGGCCAAGGCCATGGTGCCGCGGTATCGCTACGACCAGTTGATGCGGCTTGGCTGGAAGGTGTTCCTCCCGCTCTCTTTGTTCATGGTCGTGGCCGTAGCGGCCGTGCTTCAGTTTGCCCGTGGAGGGTTCTCCGCGACAGGACTTTGAGCCGAATGGCCCGTCCGTAGCGGGTGCGTTAATTGGCACAGCATTTGGACTTTCGAGCTTTGCGGTATTGAGATGGGTAGCAGCAAGATGAGAGCGGAGTGGCGGAGTGGCGCCGCAGAAACGTTCCGCAGCCCTAATCTGCGCCGCGGCCATCGCCTGACCGGTGCTGCTTCCGATTGTTGGAGCGAAGTTGCTTGCGCGATGACGCCCGGTGAGAGGCTCGAATGAACATCGCACAATCTCTAAGAGCTCTCTTTCTCTGGGAGTTCCTCTCCGCGTTCGGGCTCTCCATGCGCCAGTTTTTCTCCAAAAAGAAGACGATCGACTATCCCTTCGAGCGCGGGCCATTATCACCGCGCTTTCGCGGCGAACACGCGCTGCGGCGCTATCCCAATGGCGAGGAGCGATGCATCGCTTGCAAGCTGTGTGAGGCGATCTGTCCTGCCCAGGCAATCACGATAGAGGCTGGGCCGCGCCGCAATGACGGCACGCGGCGCGCCACCCGCTACGACATTGATATGGTCAAGTGCATCTATTGCGGGCTCTGCGAGGAGGCGTGCCCCGTGGACGCCATCGTCGAGGGACCGAATTTCGAGTTTGCGACCGAGACGCGCGAGGAGCTCTACTTCAACAAGGAGAAGTTGCTCGATAATGGGGATCGGTGGGAACGGGAGATTGCAAAGAATCTCGAGCTCGATGCACCCTACCGCTGATCACGCCGCGGAAGGTCCGAGCAGGCTCTTTGCACTCAATAGCGTTCTCACCGCTTGGATTGTTGCAGCGCATGGGGTATTGCCCCTTGCGCAAGTATGTGCGTGCCGGTGTGGGCCTTCGCGTGCGCGTGGGGCGCGGCGAAGGCGGTGGACGAAAGAGGGCGCTGGGTTCTGACCGATGGCACTGACTGCGGGCTTCTTCTATCTTTTTGCAGTGTTCTCGGTCATCGCCGGGGTGATGGTGATCGTGGCCAAGAACCCCGTGCATGCGGTTCTGTTCCTCGTACTGGCCTTCTTCAACGCCGCGGGCCTGTTCATTCTCTTGGGCGCTGAGTTCCTGGCGATGATCCTCATCATCGTCTACGTGGGTGCGGTGGCGGTACTCTTCCTGTTCGTCGTCATGATGCTGGACGTCGATTTCGCGGAGCTGAAGGCCGGCTTCATCAAGAATGCGCCTGTCGGATTGTTGGTTGGCGGCATCGTTCTGGTCGAGCTTATCTTATTGTTCGTGGCGCGGGGTTTTGACCTTGGCGTAGCGCATAAGCTTGCAGCCGCCATGCCCGCCGCCGATTCCGGCGTTTCCAATACCGAGGCTCTGGGCCACATCCTTTACACGAAGTACATCTACTTTTTCGAGGTCGCGGGCCTCATTCTGCTGGTCGCGATGATCGGTGCGATCGTTCTCACGTTGCAGCACAAGATCGGCGTTCGCCGTCAGTCGATCGCGGCGCAGGTGGCACGCTCGCCGAAGGACGGTGTCGAGGTCGTCAAGGTGCCGTCTGGTGGGTCGATCATTCCGGCCCCCGACGGACAGAGCTGAGAAAGCGAGGCGAGATGACCATCGGCATCGAGCATTACCTGACCGTCGCTGCGTCTCTGTTTACGCTGGGCATGCTCGGCATCTTTCTCAACCGCAAGAATGTCATCATCATTCTGATGTCGATTGAGCTGATGCTTCTCGCCGTCAACATCAATCTCGTGGCGTTTTCGCACTTCCTTGGCGATCTCGTCGGCCAAGTGTTTGCGTTGCTGGTCTTGACTGTGGCGGCGGCGGAAGCCGCCATCGGGCTGGCGATTGTCGTCGTCTACTACCGCAATCGCGGCTCGATCGCGGTTGACGATGTCAACATGATGAAGGGCTGAGGGGGACGCGATGATCTACGCGGCAATCGTGTTCCTGCCGGCCTTGGGTGCGCTCATCGCCGGCTTCTTTGGCAGGCTCCTAGGCGTGCGGGCCTCCGAGCTGATCACCACAAGCCTGCTCATCGTCTCGTGTATCCTCTCCTGGATCGTCTTCTGGCGCATGGGATTTGAGCACGAGACCGATAGCATCACAGTGCTGCGCTGGATCACCAGCGGCGAACTCGACGTCTCTTGGGCCTTTAAGGTCGACACGCTAACCGCTGTCATGTTCGTGGTCGTCACGACGGTCTCTGCGCTCGTACATGTCTATTCGATCGGCTACATGTCCGAGGACCCATCGCGCCCGCGCTTCTTCTCCTACCTGTCCGGCTTCACGTTCTCGATGCTGATGCTGGTGACGTCCGACAACCTGCTGCAGCTCTTCTTCGGCTGGGAGGGCGTGGGTCTGTTCTCGTACCTGCTTATTGGTTTCTGGTATCAGAAGGAATCGGCGAACGCGGCTGCCATTAAGGCGTTCATCGTCAATCGCGTCGGCGACTTCGGCTTTGCGCTGGGCATATTTGGCCTCTTTGCCATCTTCCGAACCATCAACATGGATGCGCTTTTCGATGCAGCCCCCGCGATGGCCGGGCAGACGTTCTTGTTTCTCGGCTATGAGGTCGACATCCTGACCACGCTGTGCCTGCTCTTGTTTATGGGCGCGATGGGCAAGTCGGCGCAGTTCCTGTTGCACACCTGGCTTCCTGACGCGATGGAGGGCCCAACTCCGGTTTCCGCCTTGATCCATGCGGCCACTATGGTGACGGCCGGCGTGTTTATGGTGGCGCGGCTTTCCCCGCTCTTTGAGCAGGCACCCATTGCACTCGGCTTCGTCACCCTGGTCGGTTCGTTTACAGCCTTCTTTGCCGCGACCATCGCCGTCTGCCAGAACGACATCAAACGCGTCATCGCGTATTCGACCTGCTCGCAACTCGGCTACATGTTCGCGGCGTGCGGCCTTGGCGCCTTTTCGATGGGCATCTTCCACCTCTTCTGCCACGCCTTCTTCAAGTCGCTGCTGTTCTTGTGCGCGGGCTCGGTGAAACACGCCCTGCATGACGAGCAAGACATGCGCAAGATGGGCGGGCTTGCGACGAAGATGCCTATCACTTGGTTGATGATGATCGCAGGGGGACTGGCCCTCTCCGGCTTTGGCATTCCCCACATCGGCGGTTTTGCCGGGTTCTATTCCAAGGATGCGATCATCGTCGCGTCGTATGCGAAGGAAACCTACCACCAGTACTCTTTCTGGTTGCTGCTCTTCGGCGCCTTCCTGACAGCGGTCTATATTTGGCGGCTGATCCTCATGACGTTTCACGGCAAGACTCGCATCGATCCCAGCGATTACCGCAAGACGCATGAGAGCCCGTTCGTGATGACCATCCCGCTCATATGTCTCGGGGTTGGCGCGGCATTTGCTGGGGCACTCGGCATTTATGCCTTCATCGGCGAGGGCGCCAACGCATTCTGGAACAACGCGGTCATTCAAAAGACCGAAGTGGAACTCTACCAGGCAAGCCATCATGACCTTCCCGAATGGGTGCATTGGTCGACATTCACAGCGATGGCGCTTGGAACGTTTATACCGTTCCTCTTCTACGTCATCGCACCCGGGCTGCCGGCGCTGACCGCGCGCATGTTCCGCCCGATCTATCTGTTCTTGCTCAACAAGTGGTACTTCGACGAACTCTACGACTTCATTTTCGTGCGCCCGACGTTCTGGATTGCAAACGTGTTGTGGAAGGTCGGGGACGTAGGCATCATCAATGGGCTGATCGACGGGACCGCAGCAGGCGTTTACCGGGTGACGAACCGCGTCGTGAAGCTGCAAACGGGTTACATCTATCACTACGCCTTTGCGATGCTGATCGGCGTTGCGCTCATTCTCAGCTGGTTCATGATCATGGGTGGGGCGCGATAAATGGACATCTCGTCGGCCCCCATCCTATCGATCGTTACGTTCCTGCCGCTCGTCGGCGCGGTGATCATCGGCTGCCTCAATCGCGATGCGAAGGGCAACGCGCGCTGGATCGCTCTATGGACCACGATGATCACGTTCCTCATATCGCTGCTCATTTGGATCAACTTCGACAACATGAGCGGGGCCTTTCAGTTCGTCGAGGAGCGCGATTGGCTCGACATTATGAAGTACAAGATGGGCGTCGACGGCATCTCGATGCTGTTCGTGATCCTGACGACGTTCTTGCTGCCGCTGTGCGTCATTTCGAGTTGGGTCGTCATCCAGGACCGCGTCAAGGAATACATGATCGCGTTCCTTGTGCTCGAAACGCTTATGATTGGCGTGTTCTGTGCGCTGGACCTCATCTTGTTCTTCATCTTCTTTGAAGGCAGCCTCATCCCGATGTTTCTCATCATCGGTATTTGGGGTGGACCAAATCGCGTCTATGCGACCTTCAAGTTCTTCCTCTACACGCTGTTGGGTTCGGTTCTGATGCTGCTCGCCGTGTTGGCGATGTACTGGGCCGCAAATACGACCGACATCCCGACGCTGATGACAAAGAGCCAGGAATTCTTCTCGCCAGAGATGCAGTGGTGGCTGTGGCTTGCCTTCTTCGCCTCTTTCGCGGTGAAGCTGCCGATGTGGCCGGTGCATACCTGGTTGCCGGATGCGCACGTTGAGGCACCGACGGCTGGCTCGGTCATCCTGGCAGCGATCCTCCTGAAGCTGGGCGCCTACGGTTTCTTGCGTTTCTCGGTGCCGATGTTCCCGCTGGCCAGCCAAGAGTTCGCACCGTTTATGTTCGTGCTCTCGGTCATTGCGATCATCTACACATCTCTGGTCGCGCTGGCGCAGACCGATTTGAAAAAGCTCATTGCCTACTCCTCGGTGGCGCATATGGGCTTCGTGACGATGGGCATCTTCACGTTTACAACCCAGGGCGTCGAAGGCGCCGTCTTCCAGATGGTTTCTCACGGGATCGTCTCGGCCGGGCTCTTCCTTGGTGTCGGCGTTCTCTACGATCGCATGCATACCCATGAGATTTCTGTCTTTGGCGGTCTTGTGCAGCGTATGCCGATTTACGCTGCCCTCTTCATGGTCTTCACCATGGCCAATCTCGGGTTGCCCGGTACGAGCGGTTTCATCGGCGAATTCTTGACGATTCTCGCTGCGTTCAAGGTCAACACATGGGTCGCATTTTTGGCGACCACGGGCGTGATCACCTCAGCGGCATACGGGCTCTACGTCTACAAGCGCGTCATCTTCGGTGTGCTTGTAAATCCGGCCCTTAAGACCATCAAGGACTTGAGCTATCGCGAGATTGCGATCATGGCGCCGCTCGTGTTCCTCACGCTTCTGTTCGGCATTTACCCCGCGCCCGTGCTCGACGTAACTGCGGTCTCGGTGAAGAAACTCGTTGCCGCCTATGAGGCCGCGGTTGGGCCAGCGGCCGCACTCGTCGTGCCTTAGGTTGGGAGCCCGTACGTAATGCAGTATTTGTCCATATACGCGCCGGTGCTGCCCGAAATCGTCGTCGCCGTGGGTGCGATGGCGCTTTTGATGTTCGGCGTGTTTCGTAAGGCAACGCCGGGTGGCGACTTTGCCGCCGCTTGGCTCGCGATCGGCGTCTTGCTAGTCGCCGCAGTTCTCGTTGCGACCGGAACGACGGGGCGGGAGGCGGTGTTTGACGGCGCCTTTATCGTCGACGGCTTCGCGCGCTTCATGAAGATTCTGGTCATCGGCGGCGCGGTTCTGGTGATTATCATGTCGTTTGGCAACCTTGCGCGTCAGGGTCTGCTTTCCTTCGAGTATGTCGTGCTTTTGCTGCTGGCCGTGCTTGGCATGATGCTCATGATCTCGGCCGGTGACTTGATCGCGCTCTACCTGGGCATCGAGCTGCAAAGCCTGTCGCTCTACGTCGTCGCGGCCATAAAGCGTGATGAGGTGCGCTCCAGCGAGGCGGGGCTCAAGTACTTCGTGCTGGGTGCGCTGTCATCGGGCATGCTGCTTTATGGCGCTTCGCTGATCTATGGGTTCACCGGCTCAGTCGACTTCGGTGTGATTGCAGGCGTGGCCCAAGGGCAGGCGGCGGCGGGCAATATCGGGCTCACCTTCGGCCTCGTTTTCTTGCTGATCGGTATCGCCTTCAAGATTTCTGCGGTGCCGTTCCACATGTGGACGCCAGACGTCTACCAGGGTGCGCCGACCCCGGTGACGGCCTTCTTCGCTGCCGCACCCAAGCTTGCCGCCATGGCACTTTTGATGCGGGTGGTGTTTACAGCCTTTCCTGGCATCGCGCCGCAATGGCAGCAGATCATCGTCTTCTTGAGCATCGCCTCGATGCTGCTCGGCGCCTTCGCGGCGATCGGGCAGACCAACATCAAACGGCTGATGGCCTATTCCTCTATCGGACACATTGGCTACGCGTTAGTTGGCGTTGCGGCCAACAACGAAGCCGGTATGCAAGCCGTGCTCATCTATCTTGCCATTTATCTGTTCATGACGCTGGGTGCGTTTGCATGCATCTTATCGATGCGTACCAAGGACGGGATGTTGGAGGACATCGACTCGCTGTCGGGTCTTGCCAAGACTAATCTTTCAATGGCGTTCGTCCTGGCAATGATCCTCTTCTCCATGGCCGGCATCCCGCCGCTTGCGGGCTTCTTCGCCAAGTTCTACGTGTTTGCCGCCGCTATCAAAGCCGGGCTTTATCCGCTTGCGATTATCGGCGTTCTGGCGAGCGTCATTGCCGCTTACTATTATTTGCGGGTCATCAAGGTGATGTTCTTCGATGATGCGACTCGATCTTTCCTGCCCGTGGAGCGTGGCCCCGGCTTTGTCATGACGATCGCGACCCTGTTTGTGCTGTTTTTCGTCCTTGTACCGCAACCTCTTGTCGATGCGGCGCTGGCAGCGGTGCAGTCGTTACAGACCATCGTCCCCGTTCCATGAGCCCCACGGCCGCCAGCGCGCACGATCCTGACCGCTGTCTGCACTTTGACGAGATCGATTCTACGAACGGCGAAGCAATGCGCCGTGCGCTTGCCGGTGAGGCAGGGCCACTGTGGGTGCTGGCGGACCGGCAGACATCAGGCCGCGGCAGGTCGGGCCGATCGTGGACGTCGCCGCCGGGAAATCTTTATGCAAGCCTGCTCTTCTTAACGAGCGCACCGATCGCCAAGGTCGGACAGCTCTCGCTGGTGGCTGGCGTTGCGACCATCGATGCCATCCGCGATGCAGGTCCACTGGAATCTGGTGAAACACTGCGGCTCAAATGGCCGAACGATATTCTGATTGGCGCGGCCAAGGCCGGTGGCATTCTGGTTGAGAGCAGCACGCGCGGGCGCGAAGAGAGGATCGTGGCGGTTATCGGTATAGGGCTCAATCTTGCTTCTGCCCCAGCCGAACTGGGCCGGGCGGCGACTTATCTCGCCGCGCATGGTTTGACACTTTCACCGCGAGAGGCTTTGTGCTTCCTGGCGCGGGAAATGGACGCCTGGCTTAAGACATGGAATGACGGGGCTGGCTTTGCAGCGGTACGCGAAGCCTGGCTTGCGCGCGCTGGCCCGGTTGGTGAGCGGCTTCGCGTTTTTGCCAATGAGGGACCTATGGAAGGGTCTTTCGCCGGGCTCGATGCTGAAGGGGCGCTCATGATTGCCGATGGAGATGGCCGTGTGCGTCGTTTCACCTACGGCGATGTGGCGCTCGCAAACGCATCTCCTACTGGAGCGGGGCAAGAGGAAAACGATAGCCCATGAATAAGAAGGGGCGCGGCGGCGGCCGAAAAAAAAGGGGGGAAGAGCTCGTATTCGTCGCCCTTGGGGGTCTCGGCGAAATCGGCATGAATGTTTACCTGTACGGCTACGGCCGGCAGGATGCGCGTCAGTGGATGATGGTCGATTGTGGGATCACGTTTCCGGAGGGTGAGAATGATCCCGGCATCGATGTGATCTTGCCGGACGTTCGCTTTATCGAGGAAAACAGAGCCGATCTGGCGGGCATCGTTCTGACGCATGCGCACGAGGATCACGTCGGCGCGGTGATTGAGCTGTGGCCGCGGCTGAAGGCACCCATATATGCGACGGCCTTTACGGCAGGGATGCTGAAGGCGAAGCTCGCCGAGTATGGCCGCGGACTCGAGATTCCCATCCATGTTGTCCCTCTCGACGGAAAGTTTGCAGTTGGCCCCTTCGACGTGGAACTCGTGACACTTCCCCACTCGATCCCGGAGATGAGTGCGCTCGCTATTCGCACGCCCGCCGGCATGGTTTTTCACACCGGCGATTGGAAGATCGATGAAACGCCGATGATCACGGAGCCGCTCGATGAGTCGCGCCTTAGAGCCTTGGGCGACGAAGGTGTCCTGGCACTCGTTTGCGACTCTACCAACGCCTTCCGTGAGGGAACCTCGCCATCAGAAAGCGAGGTCGCGCAATCAATCACCGAGATTATCAAGGGTGCAAAGGGCCGTGTGGCCATCACATGCTTTTCCTCGAACGTTGCGCGCATCAAGACCGTTGCGGACGCCGCGCGAGAGACCGGGCGGCATCTTGTTGTTGCCGGCCGGGCGCTGCATCGTGTCATCGATGTTGCAATCGACACAGGCTATTTGCCCAAGAGCTTCAGGTACCTCGACCAGGATCAGTTTAGCGATCTGGAGCGGCGCGATGTCGTCCTTTTGTGCACCGGGAGCCAGGGTGAGCCGAGGGCGGCGCTCGCGCGCATCGCGGCAGAAGAGCACCCAGCTATTTCACTCGCTAAAGGTGATCTCGTCATCTACTCCACGCGCGCGATCCCCGGAAACGAGAAAGCCGTCGGGCGCATCCAAAATAGTCTTGCGCGAATTGGCTGCAATTTGCTCACCGACAACGATGCGCTCGTTCACGTATCGGGACATCCGCGCCGCGACGAGCTGCGCCAAATGTATCGCTGGATAAGGCCCGAAGTGGTGGTGCCCATGCATGGCGAAGCGCGGCACATCCAGGCGCAGGCTGCGCTGGCGCGCGAGATGGGTGTGCGCGACGTCTTCCCGGTGCTCGATGGTGAGATCGTGCGGCTGGCCCCCGAACCCGCCGTTATTGATGATGCGCCCATAGGCCGTCTTTTCCGCGACGGCAGGCTGCTTATTCCTGAGTACGAAGGCCCGGTGCGCGAACGGCGCAAGCTGTCGTACGCCGGCATTGTCGTCGTGACGATTTGTTTATCGCGGCGCGGCGAGGTGCTGGGCGAGCCGCAGGCCATTCTCGACGGCGTGCCACACGAGACGGCCGACGGCGAGACAATGCTCGATGTTGTGCTCGATGCTATCGACGGCACGTTGAGAAGTATTCCGACGAAGCGCCGCAAGGCACCCGATCTCGTTGCTGAGGCGGTTCGTCGCG
Organism: Hyphomicrobium sp.; assembly: GCA_030609245.1. Classification (GTDB taxonomy): domain Bacteria; phylum Pseudomonadota; class Alphaproteobacteria; order Rhizobiales; family Hyphomicrobiaceae; genus Hyphomicrobium_A. Next base: position 3,618 of record JAUWCP010000040.1, on the reverse strand, counting down.
CCGTACGCGCGGCCATTGGGGATGTCTGGGGCAAGAAGCCCGTTTGCAAGGTGCTGGTAAACGTGATCGATAATTAGGGCCAAAAATGCTCCAAACGGGAGAACTGGATGATCGGACGCCTCAACCATGTGGCTATCGCTGTGAAAGATCTTGCAGCGGCGGTAGCCGTCTACAAGGATGGACTGGGTGCGCAAGTGACCGACCCGCTGCCGCAGCCCGAGCACGGCGTGACGGTGGTTTTTATCACTCTGCCAAACACCAAGATCGAATTGCTCGAGCCTTTAGGTGAAGGGTCGCCCATCGCCAAGTTTCTCGAAAAGAACCCTGACGGCGGCATCCACCACGTCTGCTATGAAGTCGACGACGTTATCGCCGCGCGCGACAGATTGAAGTCTCAGGGCGCGCGCGTTCTGGGGGATGGCACGCCCAAGATTGGGGCGCATGGCAAGCCCGTGCTATTTCTGCATCCCAAGGATTTCTGCGGCACGCTCGTGGAACTGGAGCAGGCCTGACGGCCAAGAGGTGCGCATGGATACGACCCTCGCCATCGGGATTTACATCTTTATCTGGTGGATCACGCTGTTCGCGGTGCTGCCATTCGGCGTTCGCACGCAGCAAGAGGCAGGCAAGGTCGTGCCCGGCACGCCCGAGAGTGCGCCTGAAAAGCCGCGGCTCTTGCGCGTGTTTGTGATCAATACCATCGTCGCGACGATCGTGTTCGCCATCGTCTATTCTGCCATCGTTTATCGCTGGATCGACGTTGAAAATGTCCCCTATCCCTGACGCGATGAGAACGCAGGGTTTGAAACGCAAAGAGCAAGGTCTTTCGACCTTGCTCTTGTACGTCAGCATCGTCTGTCGTCGTGGAGCGCTGCCTTGCGACATAGCGGCCGCGGCGGGCTCGACACAAACGACATCCTTGCGACTACCCGTATGGGCAGCCTCGAAGGCCGAAATCTCCCTAGACTCGGGCTGCCTGCCGCCTGTTTCTGCAGCTTTGACCTACCCTATGGCGAGTACGTTTAGCCGATGGGCGGCCATCTGTCACCGTCATCATGCGCCTTGCGGCAAAAAAATTCGCCAACCAAAGTTGTTGCGAATGCTCTTTTTAAGGCCAAGTGCTGTCACGTCTGGCGGCAATCTTGCGCGCTCACGAAACGAGGTGCGCGCCCGCCGCCTTTTTCGAGGGGGACCATTGCCGCGTGTCCCTTGGCGCGGGATTGCCACCCGGTCTATTCCACGCTACCAGCGCCGACAACAGGCCGTAAACCGTGCCTGAGATGGTAAATGCAGGCACCTGCAACCGTACTACGCCCCAGACAAAGATCGGTCGCCCATGCTTCTTTCCCGCTACTTTCTGCCGGTCCTGCGCGAGACGCCCAAGGAGGCGGAGATCGTCTCGCATCAGTTGATGCTGCGCAGCGCCATGATCCGGCAGTCGGCGGCGGGCATCTATTCGTGGCTGCCGCTCGGTTTTCGGGTATTGCGAAAGATTGAGCAGATCGTGCGTGAAGAGCAGGATCGTGCCGGCGCTATCGAGCTCCTGATGCCTACGCTGCAGTCGGCCGACATCTGGCGCCAAAGCGGGCGCTTTGAGGATTACGGCAAGGAGATGCTGCGCATCCAGGATCGGCACGAGCGCGATCTGCTTTACGGGCCCACAAATGAAGAGCTCATTACGGAGATTTTCCGGGAGAGCGTGAAGTCCTACAAGGACTTGCCGAAGAACCTCTATCACATCCAGTGGAAGTTCCGTGACGAGATCCGCCCACGGTTCGGGGTGATGCGCGGGCGCGAGTTCCTGATGAAGGACGCCTATTCCTTTGATCTGACGGTGGATGGTGCCCGCTTGGCCTATAACCGCATGTTTGTGGCCTACCTGCGCACGTTTGCGCGGATGGGGTTGAAATCGATCCCCATGGCCGCTGACACTGGGCCAATTGGCGGCGATCTGAGCCACGAATTCATTATTCTGGCTGACACGGGCGAGAGCCAAGTCTACTGCCACAAAGACCTCATTGAGGGCCAAGTGCCTGCAGCAGATATAGATTTCGATGGCGACTTGGGCCCGATTATCAAGGCCTGGACCTCAAAATACGCTGCCACCGATGAAAAGTACGACCCCAAGCGCTTCGAAGCCGAGGTACCCGCTGCAAAGCGTATTTCTGCGCGCGGGATAGAGGTCGGCCACATTTTCTTCTTCGGCACCAAGTACTCCGAACCCATGGGCGCTAAGGTCCAAGGGCCGGACGGCAATATGGTGACGCTGCAAATGGGGTCTTACGGGGTGGGCGTTTCACGTTTGGCGGGCGCCATCATCGAGGCGAGCCACGACGAGGCCGGCATCGTGTGGCCGGTTCCCGTTGCGCCGTTCGAGGTTGCTCTCATAAACCTGAAGGCAGGCGACAAGGCGACCGACGATGCGGCCACAGGCCTCTATCACAAGTTGCGCCAAGCCGGCATCGAGGTGCTTCTCGACGACACGGACGAGCGGGCGGGTGCAAAGTTCGCCACAATGGATCTCATCGGTTTGCCGTTTCAGCTCATCGTCGGACCCAGGGGTCTCAAGCAGGGCGAGGTCGAAGTGAAGGATCGCAAAACGGGTGAGCGTGTATCGCTTTCGCCGGAAGCCGCAGTCAACCGGCTTATTGCGAGCATCGAGAGCCGGCGCTCGCTCGTGTGACGTGAAGAGCGCCGACAAGAACGAAAGAACGGTGGGGTAGGATAACGGACATGGCAAAAGGGGCACTGTAGCGATGAAGAGCGCCGAAACGTCCGCCGCCCTCGTAGCGACCACCGACACCCGGCCGTTTGCCGCCTTCGAGTGGATGTTGGCCGGTCGCTATTTGCGCTCGCGGCGCAAGGAGGGCTTCATCTCCGTAATCGCCGGGTTCTCCTTCACCGGCATCATGCTGGGTGTGGCAACGCTTATCATCGTGATGGCGGTGATGAACGGCTTCCGCAAAGAGCTGTTCTCCAAAATCCTCGGGCTCAATGGACACATCATCGTCAACAAGATCGGTGGGCCGTTTACCGATTATACCGAAGTCGCTGCACGCATCGCCAAGGTCAATGGCGTCAAAGTCGTGTTGCCGCTGATCGAAGGGCAAGTGATGCTATCGTCGGCCGTGAACGCGACGGGAGCACTGGTGCGCGGGCTTACCGAGGACGGTATTCAATCCTTGCCGCTTGTCGCGGAGAACGTGCGTTTTGGCACGCTTGATGGCTTCGGCAAGCAACAGGGAATCGCAATCGGAACCCGGCTTGCAAACCTTCTGCGCGTTAATGTAGGCGACAGGATTACGCTTGTGTCCCCGCGCGGGGCGCAGACGCCGTTTGGCATCGTGCCGCGCACCAAGCCCTATCCCATAACGGCCGTGTTCGAGATGGGCATGGCCGAGTATGACCGGACGATGGTCTTTATGCCGCTTGCCGAAGCGCAGCGCTACTTCTCGCGCGGGCTGGAGGTCGACGCGCTCGAGATTGTCTCTGAGAATCCGGAAAAGGTCGACGAATATTCCGTGGCCATCAAGAAGGCGGGTGGTCCGACGATCCATGTTTCAGACTGGCGTCAGCGCAACGAGACTTTCTTCACCGTGCTAGAGGTTGAGCGCAACG
>JAUWCP010000341.1 GCA_030609245.1 Hyphomicrobium sp. | reverse complement strand
GGCGGTGCGGCGACCATGGAACAGCTCGCCATACCAGGAGGCGGTGCCCTTGCGATCGTAGGTCGGATTCTCGTGCGGCGTATAGCGCTGACCTGCGATCTCATAGGACTTGCCGACATGGTAGCGCCCGCCGCCCTTGGGCGCGGATTGGCCAAGCGGAACAACGCGCTCGCCGAGCCCGACGCTCTTGTCCCGGCCGCAAGCCGAGATGGCTAACGCGAGGCTGGCAACGATGGCGGCAGTTAAGGTGCAGCGTGCAAAGATCGCGCAAGGCGAATGTGTGGCGCCGCGCGAAAATGTGCCAGCGCCCACAAAACTCGATGCCCCCCCGGCATTCTGTGCCGGCGTAAGCTGACCCACCCAACGCAACGTTCCGACCCCCGGAAGGGCTTACGAAAAGATACGCCCGGAGAGGCCCTCGTACGCAAAACCAAGCGGACCTCTCCAAAGCGCAAGACCTACTGTCCGCCAAAGCCGGTTAGCAAAGGATGAATTTGGCGCGCTTCTAGTCGCGGATACGTTCCAGACCCCGTGCGGCGACGTCATCGAGCGCGCCGTTGGCATCGAGACGATAAAAATCCAGCGCCCCGAGGTCGTAGCCGAGCTGCGCATCCACGACGTCAGGCGTCGCATCCGAAGCATCGCCGACGCGATCCGCAACCCGCTGCCGCAGCACATCGGCCGGCGCCTCGAGCCAAAGCCCCGTGAACGCCGCGCCGTGCATCTGCGCCAACTCTCGCGCCGCCGCTCGTTCTTCCGGATTGGCGTGAACCGCATCGAGAATCACTGGCCGGCCGGCGGCGAGCGCGAACCCGGCGCGTTTGCGGCAAAGGGCATAGACCTGGTCCGAGACGCCTTGCGTATACGTCTCAGCAGGGAGCCGCGCCTCCGTCGCCACACCGAACATACGCTTACGCTCGATATCGCTGCGCACGATGACCGCACCCGGAAAGCCGCCGAAGTCCGGCGCGATCGCCTTTGCGACCGCCGACTTGCCACTGCCCGACAAACCACCGACCGCCACGAGATGCGCGCGTGTGGGTTCAAGAAAATCGTAAGCGAGGTCGAAATATGCCCGCGCCTCTTCACGCGCGTTCTCAGCGTCGCCCGCGTGCCCCGTTGCCTCACTCCGCAGCATTTCGACCTTGGCGCGAACCATCGCGCGCAACGACAGGAAAAAGGGCAAGGTCGCCAGCCCCAAGAGATTTCCCGTGGGGCTGTTGTCGAGATAGGCGTTGAGCAAAGCGTTGGCATGGCGCGCGAGCCCGCGCTTACCGAGATCCATGAGGAGAAAAGCTAGATCGTACAGCACGTCGATGGTGGCCAGGCGATCATCGAACTCGAGCGCGTCGAACAGTACCGGGCGCCCGTCGATCTCCACGATGTTGCGCAAATGAAGATCGCCATGACAGTGACGCACATAACCGTCTTGCGCCCGACTTTTCAGAAACGGCACAAGCCCTCTGAAGGTGGTGCGCGTGCGCTCAACAAGTTCCGCCGCACGATCGGGAGGAAACAGCGCAGGATTCGCCGCGAGCACCGTCTCATGCTCGGCGATGATGCCTTCAAGCGGAACGACAGCTTGATCCACGGTGAGGCATCGGTCCGCGGCAGCGTGGAACCTGGCGATTTCCCCCGCCAGTGGCGCCATGGCCGCGACTTCCAGGCGACCTTCCGCGGCCATGCGGTCATGGAGCCCACTTTGGGCGAATCGGCGCATGACGAGCACCCATTCGGCGGGGTCGCCTGCGCCCCCTCGCCCAAGCCGGAAATCGCCACCAACCTCGCGCGTTACTGGCACGACCTCAACATAGAGCTGAGGTGCGGTGCGCCGATTCAAGCGGAGCTCGTTGAGGCAGGCTTGATGCCTCTTTTCAAGCGTTGAAAAGTCCAGAAAAGGGTACTTGACCGCCCGTTTCAGCTTATACGCGAAATCTCCGGCCAGAAAGACGTAGGATGCGTGGGTCTCGATACACTCCACGGTTGCAGGCGTAGGGTGGTATGTTTCCGGACGCCCCATGAATCCCAATAGCTTAGCCTGGCTCATACGCCCCCCTGCCGTAGTTAACCATAATATGACAATCCCGTGCCCCTGAGGCCACAGAAGCATTGAAAACGCTCGGAAAACACGTGCTTCTACTTG
>JAUWCP010000169.1 GCA_030609245.1 Hyphomicrobium sp. | reverse complement strand
AGTTGGCTTTGTGGTCGCCACAACGGCAATCGCCGGAATCCGTGCGGTCGAAGTGCTTGTGCGCCCCTTGGGTCTGGGAAGCCGCGGCTGGCAATGCGGCGCGCTCGTTATGCTCAGTGTGAGTCTGGTGCGGCTGCGCATGCATCGCCTGTGCAGGAACGACGTGCAGGACGCGAGAAGCCGCCATCGCTGAGCCGACGGGGCCGAGGGCCACGGCAACCGCGATCATAAAGGTCAGTACTCTGCGCACGTGCGCCACGGGCGAGCCTCCCAACAGCAGAGCTGAAATCATGCCTTACCTGCCTGCCTCGTCAAGCAACAACGTGGCAGAACAGCCCCCTTTTGACAAATAAAGCAAACATAACGTTGTTGCCCACACCTGCGGTTGTGCCCTGAGCAGAGGGTCGACGTCCGCCATGTCCCTCAAGCGGGAATTGTCATTTCCCCCGTCATCCCCCTCGCATGCCCACAAATCTCTACACGGTTACCGACGGCCTGCGCTAATGCGCCCGGAATGTGGCTGCCTTGCTACAGAGTCGGCCGAGCATAAGTGTTAGAATGAAAGTGATTTGTGAGTGTTCATTTCAATTCTACATGGCTCGGGGGAGCATGCCATGTCCGAAATCATTCGCAGCGGCCTCATACTTTTCATGGGTCTGACGGTGATGTGCGCAGGTGTCATTGTCGTCCTGTATTCGTGAGCGCCGGCAAGGCGCGCGAATTCGCTTTGGGCGACAACCGTAGTGCGGGCACGCCTCATCAGACGGCCAGATATTGACGCCGACGCGTCGCGCTGAACTGGAGCCGACTGTCTCCTTCTTCGACCGCGCAGTTTCGAAAGCCTGCTAAGGCGCGCTTGCCGAAAAGTGCGGATGGCGCACACGATCGCCAACCTTCAGCCCAAGACGGTCAGCGGCACCCCCGGCCAGTTCGAGCACCGCCGTTACCTCACCATCCGAGGCGATGATGCGCTCCGACATGGGCTCGGCACGCTTCTCGATACGATGCACCACTCCGTTTGCTCGGATGAAAACCATGTCGAGTGGAATATAGGTGTTGCGCATCCACATGGTGACTTCTTGCGGCGAATCGTAGGGAAAGAGCATGCCTTTTCCGTCGGCAAGTTGGGTGCGAAACATAAGCCCTAGCTGCTTTTCCCTGAGCGCGGTCGCAACCTCCACTTCGATTGGATGCTCCTGACCCGAACTCGTGATGAGCCAGAGCTGCTCAACGCGCACTTTCGCATCGAGCGGAGGTGCCCACACGAGCATCAGCATCAAGACAGCAAAAAGCAGGGCCGCCCGCTGGACGGCCCTGTTCGAAATATCTCTGTCGGCCTGTCTGAGACCGTTTAGTGGGTCGGCGGCAGTCCTGACGCCCCATCCGGCCGCAGCTCCGCGGCCATGCAGCCCTTCGAGCCGTGCCCCCACCGCACCTGGACCATCTGACCGGGTCGAAGCTCGGTGAAGCCGAACCGGCGCAGCGTCTCCATGTGCACGAACACATCTGGAGTCCCGTCTCCGCGGGTCAGGAACCCAAACCCGCGCACCCTGTTGAACCACTTGACCATGGCCCGTTCCCAATCGCTTTCGGGCTCCACAATCACGTGCGTCCGCTGCGGCAACTGCGATGGGTGAATCGCGGTGCTCTCGTCCATGCTGAGGATGCGGAAGGCTTGCATGCCTTTCGGGCGGCGTAGCACCTCGCAATGAACTCGCGCTCCTTCATAGGCCGTCTGGAAGCCCCCGGCCCTCAGACACGTAACGTGAAGTAGAATGTCGGCTAAGCCATTGTCAGGAACAATGAAACCATATCCCTTTGATGCGTCAAACCATTTGATTGACCCGACGACCTCGAACACCTCAATGCCGGCCTCGTCCACGCGTTCGGTGACGCCTTCGACCGGACCTTCAAATTGCTCAAGGTCTGGACGCTTTGAGTCCCCCATCTGTATACCCCGCTACTGCTCTACGTTGCGTTTGCAATCCCGTCCCCCGTCTTGGCGACATGAAAGATGCCCTCTTCATGCTCACCACTGGTGCGAGACGGCGCGGAGAATACCATCTGTTTTCGCGTCGGCTAGAGACTTAATTCCGGCTATATCTTGCCGCGCGTAGCGTCCCATGAATGTCCACATGAATATGCGTTGGTTAAAGCGCTGAAACGCCTCAGAGAACTCATGTGCTGATTCTTCCCCAAAATTCGTGCGTGGCCCGTTCGACACCACATCTGTCTAGAACCTATGGTCAGAAATACTGCACAAACCTACAAAGTTTGGTTGCGTACTGATTCGTCTTCTTGGATCTGACACATAGCGGGTCCGTCCTATACGGACGTCGTAAGCTTGCCACATCTTTTCCACTGGCCATCCCCACAACGCGTCCGTTCGATCGCTCAACGGGTTTGCTAGACTGGAGCGCTAACTGGTGCTCTGAGGACACAGGCTTACGGAGGCACCCGCCGACACGGAGGTGACATGCGCTATCTGCACACGATGGTCCGCGTCAGCGACCTGGATCGGAGCTTGGCATTCTATTGCGCTTTGCTCGGGCTCATCGAGGTGCGGCGCATGGAAAGCCGTGCAGGCCGCTTCACGTTGGTATTTCTTGCTGCCCCGAATGACCAAGAGCGCGCGAAATCAGAGCGGGCTCCGCTCATCGAGCTTACGTACAATTGGGACAAGGAAAACTACGGATCAGATCGCAACTTCGGTCATTTGGCCTTCGAGGTCGACGACATTTACGCGGTCTGCGAGCGCCTACAGTCCGCTGGCGTAACCATTAACCGGCCGCCCCGCGACGGGCGTATGGCCTTCGTGCGCTCACCGGACAATATCTCCATCGAACTGCTGCAACGGGGTGCCGCGCTCCCCGCGCGCGCGCCCTGGGCGTCGATGAAAAACACTGGAACCTGGTGAGGCCAGGCGCACCACAACACGGTGTTCCAAATTCACGGGCTTTGGGAAAAATTTTCCTTCAAATCAACGTAGTGAAATGAGATCCTATTCTTATTTGCCATATGGGCTTTAATTGAGAACACATTTCCACTATTTTGCAGTTCTGTGCTGGTAGGGATCACGATGTCGATGAAGTCCTCACACCAGAGCGGCGCTACCAAGGCGCCTGGCTCTAAGAGAGCTGCGCCAAGGCCTGCTGGCGCCCAACGCCCAGCACGGGAACCCGTGCGCGACGTGGCCGCGCTCGATCGGCGGCTTGCCGCAATCGATAGGCTTGAGGATCGCCTGCATGAGATCACGAGTGCAATCCCTGGCCGCGTGACGTTCTCGACGAGCCTTGGTCTGGAAGACCAGGCAATTCTTCATGCCATCGCCGCAAGCGGTGCCGGCATCGACGTCTTTACCCTCGATACGGGCCGGCACTTTCCCGAGACGCTTGAGACGCTCGACGAAAGTGAGCGGCGCTATGGTCTCAACATTCGCGTCATCGCACCGGACGCGGACGAGTTGGAAGCGCTTGTTGCCCGCGACGGGATCAACGGTTTTCGTCTTGCGGTTGAGAACCGAAAGGCCTGCTGCGAGGTGCGCAAGGTACGCCCGCTCAAGCGCGCGCTCGCTGGTGCGCAGGGTTGGATCACTGGACTACGGCGCAGCCAGTCCACCGAGCGCACCGAAACGCCATTCGCAGAATGGGATCGGGCGCACGGCCTTATCAAGCTCAACCCAATCGCCGACTGGTCTTTGGAACAGCTTGAGGCCTATGTCGCGGCGAACAACGTGCCGATCAATCCACTCCACGCCAAAGGCTTCCCCTCGATCGGCTGTCAGCCCTGCACACGTGCGATCAAAGCCGGAGAGGACCTGCGCGCAGGCCGCTGGTGGTGGGAAAACGAGGACGGCAAGGAATGCGGGTTGCATAACCGCCCCCACCAAAAGGAAGCGGCTGCATGACGGCGCCGTTTTCCCATCTCGATCTGTTAGAGGCCGAGGCCATCCACATCTTCCGTGAGGCGGCCGCGCAATTCCGTAAGCCGGTGCTGCTTTATTCGATCGGCAAGGACTCCACCGTTCTTTTGCACATCGCGCGCAAAGCCTTCTGGCCGCAGAAACCGCCCTTCCCGCTACTCCACATCGACACAACGTGGAAGTTCAAGGATATGATTGCGTTTCGCGACAAGACCGTGCGTGACTTGGACCTTGAGCTCATCGTTCACACGAACGAGGAAGGCATTAAGCGCGGCATCAATCCGTATGATCATTCACCATCCGTCTACACTGACGTGATGAAAACGCAGCCCTTGAAGGCCGCTCTCGATCAACACGGTTTCGATGCCGCCTTCGGCGGCGCGCGCCGCGACGAAGAAGGTTCGCGCGCCAAAGAGCGCATCTTCTCGTTTCGCTCCGTGGGTCATCGCTGGGACCCGCGCCGCCAGCGCCCGGAGATGTGGAAGTTGCTGAACGGTCGTTTGGGCCCCGGCGAAACAGTGCGTGTCTTCCCGCTCTCCAACTGGACCGAAAAGGACGTGTGGCGCTACATCGCGCGCGAAGGTCTCGACGTCGTACCGTTGTACTTTGCTGCAGACCGTCCCACGATCGAGCGTGGCGGCCAACTTCTCGTCCTCGATGACGATCGCCTGCCGCTAGAGCCCGGTGAAAAGGCCAAAATGAAGCAAGTCCGCTTCCGCACGCTGGGTTGCTGGCCGTTGACTGCAGCGGTCGCTTCTACGGCAACCGACGTCGAAGCCGTCGTTGCCGAAACCCTTGCCGCGCGAACCTCCGAACGCCAGGGCCGGCTCATCGACCACGATCAATCGGGCGCCATGGAGCGCAAGAAGCACGAAGGCTATTTTTGATGACGGCGCTAACAGCCATACGCCCGGCCGAGCCGGCACCTGCCCCGTCCCAGGAGCTCAATGGCATCCTGCATTTGTTGACGTGCGGCTCTGTTGATGACGGCAAGTCGACGCTGATCGGGCGCCTGTTATGGGACGCCTCCGACCTCTACGACGATCAGCGCCAAATGCTGGAGCGCTCAGGCCGCACCGCGGGCGGTACCGCCAATCCAGATTTCAGCCTGCTGGTTGACGGCCTCGTTGCCGAGCGTGAGCAAGGCATCACGATCGACGTCGCCTGGCGCTATTTTGATACTGCGACACGTCGCTTTGTCATCATCGACAGCCCAGGACACGAGCAATACACACGCAACATGGCAAGCGGCGCCTCTCACGCCGATGTCGCCATTATGCTTGTCGATGCGCGCCACGGCGTGAAGCGGCAAACGCGCCGGCACGCAGCGATCCTCGACCTTGTTGGCGTGAAACGCGTAATTCTCGTCGTCAACAAGATGGATCTCGCTGATTGGTCGCAGGAACGCTTCCGTGCCATCGAGGCCGACTTT
>JAUWCP010000321.1 GCA_030609245.1 Hyphomicrobium sp. | reverse complement strand
TCACATTTCATGCAGGTGCCGTTGCGCAGCAGTGTAAAGTTGCCGCACTCGTGACAGGCTTCGCCCTCGTAACCGCGGATGCGCGCCTCCGCGCGGCGATCGGCCTCGCGCCCTTTAGTCGACATCTCCGTGTGCGCAACGCTCGTGCGCGCGTACACCACATCAGCCTCGGGCTTCAAAGCCGTCGCCCCTTCGGTCTGCGGGAAAGCGGAGGTGATCTCGCTCTGCAGAACGGTGACCGCGTTAGACGTTTCTTCGGAACCCGCGCCCCCGGCCATGCGGATGGCAGCGCCGCGAATGAGACCGCGTGAGACGAACTTCCGTGCGGGTGCATGCAGATCAAGCTCGTCGTCGGTGTCCTCATCCGAGGAGCCAAGCCCCGTGCCGTCGACGATTTCTCTCGGGTCGACGTGGGCAAGGTCATGACGTCCCAGATATGACACCGCCAGCTCGCGGAAGATGTAATCGAGAATCGAGGTCGCGTTTTTGATCGTCTCGTTGCCGGTGACGAGGCCTGCGGGCTCAAAGCGCGTGAAGGTGAAGGCCTCCACGAATTCCTCCAGCGGCACGCCGTACTGAAGACCCAGAGAGATGGCGATGGCGAAATTGTTCATCAACGAACGGAAGGCAGCGCCTTCTTTGTGCATGTCGATAAAGATCTCGCCAAGCCGCCCGTCTTCATACTCGCCGGTGTGTAGATAGACCTTGTGCCCGCCAACGGTGGCCTTCTGGGTGTAGCTCTTGCGGCGGTTGGGGAGCTTGTCGCGCTCTTGGGCACGCACGCGCTCCACGATGCGCTCCACGATGCGTTCTGCTACGGCCTCGGTGCGCGCCGCCATGGGTTTGTCGGCGAGCATTTGCTCGGCAGCCTCGTCCTGCTCGTCGGCATCTTCGCCGAGAATTTGCGCATTGAGCGGCTGGGAGAGCTTGGAGCCGTCGCGGTAAAGCGCGTTGGCCTTCAGCGCGAGCCGCCAGGAGAGCATGTAGCTGGCCTTACAGTCCTCCACGCTCGCATTGTTGGGCATGTTGATGGTCTTGGAGATGGCGCCCGAGATGAAGGGCTGTGCCGACGCCATCATGCGTATGTGGCTCTCCACGGAGAGATACCGCTTGCCTTTGCGCCCGCACGGGTTGGCGCAATCGAAGATGGGCAGGTGTTCCGGCTTGAGATGGGGTGCGCCTTCGAGCGTCATCGCCCCGCAGACATGCTCATTCGCCGCCTCGATATCCTGTTTCGAAAAGCCGAGGTGGACCAAAAGATTAAATGCGGGTTCGTTGAGGCTTTCGGCTGGCACACCGAGCTTTTCGGTCAGGAACGCTTCGCCCAGCACCCATTTGTTGAACACAAACTTGATGTCGAAGGCGCTCTCAAGTCCGTCTTCGATCTTAGCGAGCGCGGCTTCGTCGAAGCCTTTTGCCTCGAGCGTCGAAGAGTTGATCGCAGGCGCCTGGCGCAGCGTGCCATGCCCGACGGCAAAGGCCTCAATCTCGGCGATCTCGCTTTCGCGGTATCCGAGTGTGCGCAGCGCCTCAGGGACCGCCTGGTTGATGATTTTGAAGTAACCGCCGCCTGCCAGCTTCTTGAACTTCACCAGCGCAAAGTCGGGCTCGATGCCGGTCGTATCGCAGTCCATGACGAGGCCGATCGTACCGGTAGGCGCGACCACAGTTGCCTGCGCGTTGCGGAAGCCGTGGCTTTGGCCAAGCTCAATTGCGCGATCCCAGGCGCCCGTCGCGGCTTCGATGAGCGCTTTGTCCGGGCACGCTGCGTGGTCAAGTGGAACAGGATTGGTGGCGAGCTTTTCGTAGCCATCCGCCTGCCCGTAGGCCGCGCGGCGGTGGTTGCGCACGACGCGCAGCATATCGTTGGCATTGGGCTGGTAGCCGGGGAATGGTCCGAGCTCGCTCGCCATTTCGGCCGACGTAGCATACGAGACACCGGTCATGATGGCGGAGATGGCCCCGCAGATGGCGCGGGCGGCATTGGAGTCATAGGAAATACCCGAGGTCATCAACAGACCGCCGATATTGGCAAAGCCCAGACCGAGAGTGCGGTAGCGATAAGAGAGCTCCGCGATGCGCCGGGAGGGGAACTGCGCCATCAGCACTGCAATCTCGAGCACGATGGTCCACAGCCGGCAAGCATGTTCGAAAGCGTCCGTATCGAACGACTTATCAGACCGGCGGAACGCGGTGAGGTTCAAGGACGCAAGGTTGCAAGCCGTGTCGTCGAGGAACATGTACTCCGAACACGGATTCGAAGCGTTGATCTGGCCCGCGCTCGGGCAGATGTGCCAGTCGTTGATGGTCGTGTCGAACTGAAGGCCGGGGTCACCACAAACGTGAGCGGCAGTCGAGATCTTACGCATGAGCTCGCGAGCCGGCATCGTGTCGATGTCGTGTCCACCCATCACGGCTTTGGTTGCCCACTCGCCGTCGCTC
>JAUWCP010000260.1 GCA_030609245.1 Hyphomicrobium sp. | reverse complement strand
GTATGACCGTACACGACGCACGTTTTGCCGGCATAGTGCGCCGACCAATTGAAGCGTTCGGGAAGCCCATTTTTGTCGAGCTGGCCGGACGTCTCGCCATAAAGCCCGAATTTGTAGATGGCATCGGAGTTACGGCCCAGCATGTCCTCGCGAACACCGGCGTGGGCGACGGCGAGCTGGCCCCCATCGAGCCAAGCGTGGCTTGGAAGGGCTCCGAAAAAGCTGCGCGTGCGCCCACGAAAATCCTCAGACACCCTCGAAAAATCGTTGACGGTTTCCGCAAGGCCGTGCGTGAGCTTTACGTCGCAGCCCTCAAGCAAGCGCATGAACCTGTTGTCGTGATTGCCAATAACGATCAAGGCGTGCCCCTGCGCGACCATGTGCATGACGATGCGTACAACATCAAGCGAACGCGGCCCACGATCGACGAGATCGCCAACAAAGAAGGCTCGGCGGCCGGGCGGTGTGGCAGTACGCACGCGCGCGCCATCGTCCTCAAGGCTCGCCGTGTACCCCAGACGTCCGAAAAGCTCGATCAGCTCGCCGGCACAGCCATGCACATCGCCGATGATGTCGAATGGGCCGCGAATATCGCGCCAATCGGTCTTGGAAAGCTGCATGCTCATCGTGCAGGTCTTAGATCTCGGACACCGTTAGGCGTAAATGTAGTCCTCGACCCGGCGCTTTGGCTCCGGCACGTCGGACACGAACCTGGCCAGCGGCTCCAACCCGCGCGGAACGGGGCCGCCATAAGCCCAATCGAGAAGCTCAACCGTGTGCACGATCGGAACGTCGAGCTTGCCTTCAAGCTGCGTGATGCAGCCTATGTTGCCCGTTGTTACGAGGTCGGGCTTCACGGCCTTGATGTTGGCCACTTTGCGATCGCGCAAGGCACTGGCCATTTCCGGCTGCAGAATGTTGTAGGTCCCCGCCGATCCGCAACAGATGTGTGCCTCGGCAATATCGACGACGCTGAACCCCCCCTTGATAAGCAAAGATTTCGGCTCCTCCAAAATACCCTGGCCGTGTTGCAGGGAGCATGCCGGGTGATAAGCGACGCGCAGCGAGGAATAGCGTTTCGGCGGCCCCAGCTCGTACTGAGTCAAGAACTCGCAAATATCCACGGCAAGCTCCGACAGGCGCGCCGCACGCGCTGCGTATTGCGGATCGCGCTTCAACAGATTGCCGTAGTCCTTCACCGTCGTGCCGCACCCCGAGGCATTGACGATGATAGCGTCGACCGGCGCCTTGGCCATCTCCTTCGACCAAGCATCGACATTGCGCTTGGCGTATGCGATGGCCGCCGCTTCCTTGCCCAAGTGATAGGTCAGCGCACCACAGCAACCGGCTCCCGCAGCCACGACAACATCGACGCCGCGCCGGGCTAGCAACCGAATCGTAGAATCGTTGATGCTCGGACGCAGCACTTGCTGCGCACACCCCGTCAGCAAAATAACGCGGGCACGACGCTCCTCGTCCGTCACGGCCGTCCCCGCCCCCTCGAATTTCGCCGATGGCGGCAACACGTTGGGCGCCAGCTCTATCATCGCTGCCAGCTCTTTCAAGCCAAAGCGGCGCAATGTGTCGACCCAGGGACGCCCGAGCGGAGCCGCCTTGATGGCAAGTCGAAACAAGCCTGGGTGCGGGAGCGTCCGCGCAAGCAGGCCCCGAACGAACCGCTCCTTGAATCCGCGCCGACCCGTCTGCTCGATATAGTCGCGCGCCATATCGATAAGATGCATATAATCGACGCCACTTGGGCAAGTCGTCATGCAGGACAGGCAGGACAGACAGCGGTCGACATGCGTGCGAACTATTTCACTTGCCGGGCGCGACCCTTCGAGCATGCCCTTGATTAGGTAGATGCGCCCTCTGGGGCTATCCCGCTCGTCACCGAGCAGCACGTAGGTGGGGCATACAGCCGTGCACAGTCCGCAGTGGACGCAGCTGCGCAGGATACTTTCGGCCTCGGCGATGCGCGGGTTCTCAAGCTGCTCGGACGTGAAGTGCGTTTGCATTAGCGACAGCTGCCCTCACATGTTGGCGTACATACGGCCGGGATTGAGAATGCCAGCTGGATCGAAGGCCTCCTTCAGGCCGCGCGTCAGGCGTTCAACTGCCGGACTAAGCGGCTGGAAGACCTCAACAGAAGCGCGCACGGCCGGCTCGGCGCGGATCAGCGTCGCATGTCCGCCGTGGATGGCCACGACACGTCGGATCTCCGCGGTGCCAGCGTCGTCCGTGGCCGGCACTTCGAGCCATATGAGACCACCTGACCAGTCGTAGAAGGCCTTAACCGGCATGTAGCGTTTAATCGCCGCCACGAGTTTTGGAGCCGTCGTCGGCTTGGTGGAAATGCGCCACAACAACGAGGGGCCATAAGGCATAACAGACAAGCGGCGCAGCTCGCTCCAGAACTCTATGGACTCCCTGTTATCGAGCTCCAATGCGTTGCCGTAGACTCTCAGTCCCTCTTTCAATCTTTGCTTGCGGGTGGCAACCGAGTTAGCAAAGTTCTCTAGCCTCAGCGCGGTCACCGACTTGCCCATGGACTTAAGCCCGGGATGATCAAGACGCTCAGCCACTGCGGCCTGCAGGTGAACCGCGCCCGACACCTCGAATGGCTGACCCATGGCAAGGCAAAGTAGCTCGATCGCGAGATCGTCTGGCAGTCCGAGAAATACGATCGTCACGGACGCCTCTGGCCAAGGGAGCACTTTGAACGTCACTTGGGTCAGCACTGCCAGTGTGCCCCAGCTGCCGGTCAAGCCGCGCGACACATCGTAGCCCGCCACGTTTTTCATCACCCGGCCGCCAGCCTGGAACAGCTCCGCCCGGCCGTTGGTGCCCTTGATGCCCAAGAGGTGATCACGCGCCGCGCCGGACTGAATACGCCGGGCTCCGGATAGATTGGTTGCAAACACGGCACCGATTGTTTGCGCCCCCTGCGGGCCGCCGGTTGCCGGACCGAGGTCGATTGGCTCAAATGCCAGCATCTGCCCGCGTCCGGCGAGTTCCACCTCTACGGCCGACAGCGGTGTGCCCGCTCCCGCCGACATAACGAGCTCGCTTGGCTCATAAAGCACAATTCCACGCAGCGAGGTCGTCGTCAGCGTCACGGCACTTTCTATGGGACGGCCAATGGCCCGCTTGGAACCGGAGCCGACCACTTCGATTGGAAGCCCCCTCTCGGCGCAACCCGACACCATTTGCTGGAGTTCCCAATCGGCCGCCGGCCTCAGCAGTTCGCTCAAATACTATTCTCCTCAGGCGGCTTCAACCGCACCTGTGTTCTTGCTCGCATCGAGCGGGAACACCTTGCCCGGATTCAACAGACAATCCGGGTCGAACACACTTCTAATGCGCATCTGCAGGTTAAGATCGGCCTCGGAGAACTGCAC
>JAUWCP010000075.1 GCA_030609245.1 Hyphomicrobium sp. | reverse complement strand
GACCGAGTCGCCATCAGCGTCGGCCCGGTGCAGGCATCTCCACGCAAATGCTGACCGGTACTCTCAGTTGAGCCGTGCCTCGTGGGTGACTACGTTGGCGCACTTCTGCATATTGCTCGCGGCTTCGCGAGTGACGTGTTGGCCCATTTGCGCAAGATGGACGAACTCTTCCTGATATTCCTTTAGAGCTGTTGTCCAGAAATCAATGTAAATGTCTTGCGCCTCCTGAGTGCTCTTGCACGCTGTCAGATGCTGGGGCAATGCCATGTCTTCCGTGAAGCGCCGGGCCAGGAACTGTGTCCATTCAATGTTGAAGGCAGCAGCGCGCTCAAAGAGTTGTCCGTTGAGCTCGGACATAGCCGTGAGTGCTGAGTGCGCCATCCTGGTCATTGCTTCTGTGTTGATCGCAGACCTCAGTTCGGGGAGATCCAATTGAAATGCGCTGTCTTCGGGGCGCTTGGTCATGGCGTGATCCTCGAATTCTGGTGCTCGATGACGTTCACGAAACCTCTTACCGCAACGGCGCGCTGGCAGGCTTGATGGATATCAATTCCCTGGCCACTGACTGAACCGCGGCGTCCTGCGACACAAACGCCCGACGTTGGTGTGGGCATTGAAGCGGTCACCGGACGACTTAGCTGTTCTGGTGCCACGCTCCGCCCTCCCTCGCGGAGAATGCCCTTTCCCCCGGGGCACAGTGGCCTACCTAGGGCGCCGGTCGCCTCTCGTTCCCAGACCGGCGCCTTCTTTTTGCGCCAAAGCGGTCCTTGGGTGTCGGCGGCTAGGCGATCTCGACTTTGATGCGCGTCAAAGCAGCCAGTCTCGGCGCACTGTAAGCAGGAGGAAATCCAACATAACAGGAGGACCCAAGCTATGGGAGAACCTGCGATCAAACTGCCCGTAAGGAGCAAAGAAACGGAAGCTGAAGGGGCCCCCGCATTTCGAGACTGGTGGCCCCCGGAAAGCCTGCGCCGCGAAATGGAAAGCCTTTTTGGTGAGTTCGGTCGGGGCTTTCGGCGCATCCCCTTGCGCCGTTCCATTTTCGATATGGAGCCGCTCTGGCAGCGCGAGATGGCCCGGGTCACAACACCGGCCGTGGATATCGTCGAGAAGGACACGGCATACGAAGTCACGGTGGAGTTGCCCGGCATGGACGAGAGCAACATTGAGCTCAAGCTCTCGAACGGCGCCTTAACGATCCGAGGCGAAAAGAAGGAAGAGAAGGAGGAGAAAAAGAAGGACTACTATCTCTCCGAACGCCGTTATGGCTCCTTTGAACGCCGTTTCCAGGTCCCTCAGGGCGTCGATACCGGCAAGATCGAAGCGAGCTTCAAGAAGGGCGTCCTCACGGTGACCCTTCCAAAGACGCATGAAGCCCGGGCGCAAGAGAAGAAGATCGCCGTCAAGGCAGGCTGATAGCCTTTTCCTGAGGCATTTCCGCTTCTGTGCGTCGACCAGACAGCGTTCACGAACAACCCCGCGCCAAGTTATGGCGCTTGGGGAACGCTAAAGGATCGTTTATGCCTGACGCCCGTCATGAGGTTGGAGCAAGGCAAGACTTGCGCCACCTCATCGGCGATGGTGGCGTGGTGCCCGTTCACCAGCGAGGAGAAAAATCTCGATTTTCCCAATTCGCGGATTGAGAAGCTGACTCGCTACATGCAGCCGACCCGCTGCATCAAGGGGCTCCAGGAACGGTGAGTTTCGCATGGGAAACTTAGCAACGAGCACGGTGAAAGATGAGAAGCTGTCGGCTTCTCGAATCGCGGACCAGCGGCTAAGCCGTCAACAGGGCCTTGCGACAGGGGCGTCGGTTGCCAGCGGGCCGGTAGCCATCTGGGGCACGGAGGGGGCACCCGATGATAGGGAAGACCCGTCGCTTGAGATGGCCAATGTCCTCGACCGCTCGCTGAACTACGCGCGTTCGCGAACGACGCTCGGCCTCTCTCCCGCTGCTCTTGCGGAGGCTTGCTTTGACTGGTTCATCAACCTCGCCATTGCGCCCGGAAAACAGATGCAGCTCGGGCAGAAGGCGTTTCGCAAATGGCTGCGCCTCTCCCACTATCTGGCAACCTGCCTGACCTTGCAGGGCGACGCGACGCGTTGCATCGAGCCTCTGCCAAATGACAGACGCTTCAAGGACGAGGCATGGGAAGGTTGGCCGTTCAACATCATCCATCAGTCCTTTCTTCTCCAACAGCAATGGTGGCACAACGTAACGACCGACGTGCGCGGCGTTACCAAGCAGCACGAGCGCCAGGTCGAATTTCTCGCGCGCCAATTTCTCGACGTGCTGTCACCGGCCAACTTCGTGGCGACCAACCCGGAGGTTCTCCAAAAGACCGTGGCAGAGGCGGGCCTGAACCTCGTGCGCGGCTTCTGGAATTTCGTGGAGGACTGGGAGCGTGCCATCAATGGCCGCCCGCCTGCCGGATCGGAGGCGTTCAAGGTCGGCGAGAACCTGGCCGTCACGCCCGGCAAAGTGGTTTATCGCAACGAACTCATCGAGCTCATTCAATACGAGCCTGTCACAAAGCGGCTGAGGCCGGAGCCAATCTTGATCGTGCCCGCCTGGATCATGAAGTACTACATTCTCGATCTCAGTCCCGCGAACTCCCTCGTGAAGTACCTGACCGAGCAGGGCTTTATCGTGTTCATCATCTCTTGGAAGAATCCGACCTCCGAGGATCGCAACCGGGGTCTGGAGGACTATCGAACGCTCGGAGTAGGCGCAGCGCTCGAGACGGTGGGGTCTATAGTTCCCGATAGGAAGATTCACGGCGTCGGCTATTGCCTCGGCGGCACGCTACTGGCCATCGCCGCTGCGGAATTGGCGCGCAACAGCCATGACCCCTTCAAGACGCTGACGCTGCTGGCCGCCCAGGTGGACTTCACAGATCCCGGCGAGCTGAGCCTCTTCCTGGACGAGAGCCAAGTGTCCTTCCTAGAGGACATGACGTGGCACCAAGGCTATCTCGACGCGCACCAGATGGCGGGCGCATTCCAAATGTTGCGCTCCAACGATCTCATCTGGTCGCGCCTCGTCCACGATTACCTCCTGGGCGAACGCCGGCCGATGATCGACCTTATGGCATGGAACGCTGATTCGACGCGGCTGCCCTATCGAATGCATTCGGAGTACCTGAGGCAGCTGTTTCTCAACAACGACCTCGCCGAAGGCCGTTATCGCGCCGACGGCCAACACGTTGCTCTGACCGACATTCGGGCCCCAGTCTTCGCGGTCGGAACCGAAAGGGATCACGTTTCGCCCTGGCACTCAGTCTTCAAGCTTCATTTGCTCTTGGATACCGACGTGACGTTCCTGCTCACAAGCGGGGGGCACAACGCCGGCATCGTCTCAGAGCCAGGCAGACCCGGACGTCACTATCGCGTGCACACCAAAGCTGAGCTTGGGCCCTATGCCGATCCGGATACCTGGCTCAAACAGACGGCCGTGCAAGACGGCTCATGGTGGCCAGAATGGTGTAACTGGCTCGCGGCGCGCTCCGGCTCCATGGGTTCTCCAGTTGCCGCCGGCGCAGATATCAAAGGAGAACGTACGCTTGGCGACGCGCCGGGGACCTACGTTCTTCAGCCCTAGCGGCTCTACCCGCCACTACGAACAACGAGAGCGACAATGATAACTCTGGAGGATTGCATCGCCTTTTCCGGTCTGACGGAAGAAGAGGTTTTGGCGCTTGCCGAGCACGAACACCTGTTTGAAATCGCAGCGGCCGCACTCGCTAGCTACCTGCTAAAACAGCGGCATGGTCCCGATAAGATTAGAATCATGATCATCGAAGATATTCGAGCAGCCCTCGACAGAGGGGATCGCCGTCACGCGAAAGAGCTATTCGCGGCTCTGCGCCATTTCTTGGCCACGCACCCCGAACTTTGCAGCCCTGGGGCTGTGCGACGTTCCTGATAGCGCGCGCGGTGATTTGTGCGGCGGCAGCGCCAATGAATGCTTCAGCTGGAAACGCCGTGCTGAAGCATTCGTTGGCGCGATAAGGGCTCATCTGCCCCAGGAGTGGCGAAGAGAACGTCCTTCCCAAGCTATCGGAAAAGGGCCAGGCAAATTGGCCATGCCGTGCCAAGCCCGTAACGACGGGTGACCCTGGCAGATCGGGTCCGAGAGGTGGCTGCTGAGGCGAATGTTGCGGACACCATTCAATTTGCGCGGAATCGCAGAAGGCCCGCATTGGGTCAAATGCTAAGGTCCCACTCGCCTGCCATATCCGGCACCTCTCCTCCTCGAAGAAGAGACGTGGCCGCGAGTCGCGCGCGCAACACTTGGTGACAAACGGGGCGGCGCCCCTCGTCTATTAGAGCCGGTTAATCTCAAACGGCTCACAAGAATATCCGAGCATTGCCAGCCCCTCCTCGAGGAAGTCGCCGAGCATCGGAATCCCGAGGAGATAGCTAGCCGTCTTGTCGTTGTGAGCCTCAGCTGCTTGCTCGCGTACGCTCGGCCAGTCATCGGCCGAGTAGTCGCCCCGGCCGAGCCAGGCCAACGCCACAAGCTCGATCTGCTGGTCAACGTTCATCGCTCCGATGAATGACGTCAGCTCCTGGACCACAGGGTCATCCTTGTGGTCCTCAAGAACGGCAGTCATCTTGTCGTCCGTCGGATTAGATCCTGGATCGGGCTCGGACACGGCGTCCTTCACGTCAAACTCTCGGGCCTTGATGATGACGAAGCAGACACTCTCGGGCGAGATTTCAAGCTCCGTTTGTTCAACCGCGTTCATTTTTCTTTCTCCGCATTGCGATCTCGGCAAGCCTGTTGGTTCACCTAGATCTCAGCGGTGAACGGGGCGGCGGTGGACTCCTGTCCAATTTGGGGCACTGCGATCTGCTCGATCGAATGGCAATTTGGTCTCACCAATAGACTTGGCCGCGGCTTCATGTCCTTGAGGCAGGTCAATGGGGGCGAGTTGACGGTCGATAATGCGACATCATCCGTCGAGCCAATCGAAATTTGTGGAGCGGGACCAGCAGATGGGATCCGGCTACCAGCTCAGACCCCGAAAAGCGATTCTGACGCTGCCCTACGGCTCCACTGCACGCCAAGCGCCAGGTCTCTTGCGACCGCTTAATCTGTCTCAGTTGTCTCAGGCGCGATCAGCTTCGTCTTGCGTTCAACAGGCGACGGGAAAGGATGTGCGTCGGTCGGCCATTGCTCGCCTGTAAGCGAGCAATCGCGGCAAGGGCATTAGAGTGATACCGTCTTGACCACCCACTACTCCAACATCCATCGCCATGCCGCGACACTTCGACCCTCATCTCATTAACGATCCATTCGGTGATCCCGGCCTCTACGTTAATCTCGTGTTCGAGCAACGTGCCCTGCTCTTTGACCTCGGCGACCTCTCGCCGCTTTCGCCCCGCCAACTCCTTCGCGTGAGTGACGTGTTCGTCAGCCACCGGCACATGGATCACTTTTCGGGATTCGACCACCTGCTCAGTTGCTTTATCGGTCGCGAAAAGGTTGTCAGCTTTTATGGCCCTCCCGGGCTGATCGATGGGATCGAGCACAAGCTCAGGGCCTACACATGGAACCTTGTGGCGGGCTACGAAGGTAACCCTGTCTTTCGCGTCACCGAGATCGACGACAAGGGACATCTCACGTGTGGGCAGTTTTCAGGGCGGCTGGCCTTCGAGCGTGCGGAGGTGCCGAGCACAATGGCCGAGGAGGGGGTTCTGCTGGAGGAGCCGGGCTTTAGGGTCCGCGCAGCGACGATCGACCACGGCATCCCCGTGCTCGCTTTCGCGCTTGAGGAGCGCGCTCACATCAACATCTGGCGAAATAAAGTGGAGGCGATGGGCTTAGCCGTCGGCCCCTGGCTTGGCACTTTCAAGGAGGCGATCCTTCGCGGCAGCCCGGAAGAGACACCTATTGAGGTCACGTGGGCCAATCCGCGCGAGCAACGGCCTCGAAACCTTCCCCTTGGTGCGCTCAAGAAAGAGATTATGCGCATTACCTCGGGACGAAAGATCGCTTACGTCGTTGATTGCGCGTTCACTGACGCAAATGTCGCGCGTGTCGTCTCGCTCACAAGCGATGCCGACACCCTATTCATTGAAGCAGGGTTCTTGGAGGCAGATAGGGACAGGGCTGCCGAGCGCCAGCACCTGACGGCACATCAGGCGGGCACGATAGCGCGCTTGGCCAATGTGAAGCGGCTCGTGACGCTGCATTATTCCCCCCGCTACCAAGGCCGCGGCGAGTGCTTGGCGCGCGAGGCTGAGGCCGCATTCCGGTGCGGCTGAGCAAGCGGAGCATCATGTCTGATGCTTTAAGTGGAGAGCTACTTATTGACGGTTCGCATGAGGAGGGTAGCGGTGTGGTCGTGCCGGATGCCAGCGTCGCCGTCATAAATATCAGAGGGCATGCCAGACCCTTAGATTATCTCGGCCTCGGCCTTATCCAGATTGGACTCCACGTGCCGCATAAACTCGTCCCACGACAGGTCGAAAATCCTCAGCAACAGGATCAGGCCACCCGCCGTCAGCCTCTCTTCGCCAGTCTCAATCCGCGTTACGGCCAGCTCCGTGACTTCGAGCGCCTGCGCAACCTTTGAGCGCATCGCCTTGCGTTCTTCATGGAGCTCTCGAAGCGTAAGCCCAACTGCCAGATCATAGGTCGCTCTCTTGTGCATAGTTCTTCACCATCATCCGGATTCGCCGCCGTCTCAGTGCATTCGCGTGCTGCGATATTTGCATGGATTTCTCAGACTGCCTCAATGCGCATGACACAGATCAATGGAGCATTGCCTAGCAGCCCTATGGTGGGTGGTCCCCAGGCGCCCGCCGATGCCGAACCATAGCGGACCAACAGCAAGAACGAGGAAAGTCCTTTATGCAGGTGCCCGTCCAAATCGCCTTCGAGGACATTGGCCATTCCGACGCCATCGAAGCGCGAGTTCGAGAGGAGACGCACAAGCTTGAGCAGTTCTATGAGCGCATCACGTCGGCGCGAGTCGTCATCGGCCGCCCGCAACATCGCCATCACAAAGGCGATATCTATTGCGTACGCATTCATATAACCCTGCCAGGCGCGCCAGACATCGTCATCAACCGCGATCCGGCCGCCACCGGTGCGCATGAGGATGCTTTTGTGACGATCCGCGATGCCTTCCAGGCTGCACGCCGTCAGCTCCAAGACGCCGTGCGCAAACACCAAGGGCAGGTGAAGTCTCACGAAGCTCCGCCGCACGGCGTCGTCGCGGCGCTGCATCCGGAAACAGACCATGGCTTCATTGCATCAGCCGATGGCCGTGAGATCTACTTCCACCGGAATAGTGTCGAGAACGGCAACTACGACGGCCTGCGTGTCGGCGAAGAAGTGCGATTTTCGGAAGCCGTCGGCGACAAGGGCCCGCAAGCCACGTTCGTTCGCCCTATTGGCAAGCACCACGTGGAATAGGGCAACATAGCCGTGCTGCTTAGTGGCGCGAAATGAACACCCTGAGACATTACTCATGAGTGCAGAGCTATCAGTCCTGGACAATGTACGTGCCGCGCTGAAAGGCGAGGTTCGGCTCGACCACAAACTGGAACACGTTCACCTTGTCATTAATGATGATGGCTCGGTGACCGTCGAAGCTGAGGCGCCCAGCGTTGCGGTCAAGAAATTGGCACTCGAGCGCATCGGAGCGGTTCCAGGAGTCGACGGGATCGTCGATCGCTTGCACGTCGCGCCTGCAAATAAGATGGGAGACGGCGAGATCAGGGCCCATTTGCGCGATGCCTTCCTGGATGAGCTAAGCTTCAAGAGGTTCGATATCAGAGAACGAAGGCACGGCTCGTTTCAAAGCGTGCAGGGTGGTCAGCCCCAATCCTATGGCTCGTTGGACATAGAGGTGACGGACGGAATCGTCACGCTCAATGGTCGTGTTCCTGGACTGGAGAGCAGGCGTCTTGCAGGCTTGCTTGCATGGTGGATCCCGGGAACCCGTGATGTCGTAAACGGCATAGAGGTGGACCCGCCCGAGGATGACAGTTCCGATCACGTCGCTGAGGCCCTACGCATCGCCTTCGACAAGGATCCCTTCATTGACGCCAACCAGATCGGCGTCAGAGTTAGCGGATTTGTGGTAACGCTCACAGGGTTCGTGCCAACCGAAATAGAGCGTGAGAGAGCCGAGAGCGACGCGTGGTGCCTCCTTGGCGTCGACGATGTGATCAACGAGATCAAAGTGGCCGGACGCCGCGATTAGGCACCCCAAAGATGCCACGCGACAGTGATGCTAAGCTAGCCAACTCGTCGCATTCGTTGACGACGAAGTATTGGCCAAATGTCCGCTCTTGGCACTGATTGGATATTCCGCGGGTCCGGCCAATTGGTTGCTCCTGGCGTAAAGCAGACCTCAGTGACGCCCCCGCGTGCTCCATTTTAAGCCTTACCAAACCTTTGGTTAGCTGCGTATGCTAGGTTTCAAATCTTGGCCCCCGCTTAAACAGATCATGCCTCTTTGTTCAGACTCGAAGCTGACCTGTGTCTTTAGCCGTTGCGAGACCGCGCCTCTCACCCTCATTTGACCCGCATCAACGTCGCTGACGTCTTGGTATGGCAATGTCAAATTCGTGCCAGACAATGCGTGAGGAGACCTCCGCCGCAAATGAAGTTAGGTCACTAAGAGGATTTCCATGCTGAGCAAACCGCGCCATTCAACCCCTACCTCGAACCGTGCAGCTAATCCGGTCTTTGGGTCAAGGCTCGCGCCCGCGCTCTTGCTGAGCGTTGCGTTGATCATAGGAGCGGCACACCCTTTGGCAGCGCAGGAGCGCCCCGACGAGGCGGTTCTCGGCGAAGGCAAGAGTGACTTCGAGTGGCATTGCACGAACTGCCATGGCCCGAATGGCAAGGGCGATGGCCCCATGGCAAAATTGTTGATCGAGCCGCCCGCAGACCTGACCGCCATCGCCAAGGCCAATGGCGGCACGTTCCCGTTTTGGCGCGTCTATCAAATCATCTTGGGCAAGAAAGCGGTGCCCGGGCACGAGACCTTCCAGATGCCGGAGTTCTGGAAGCGCTTCAGCAGGGACCAGAAGGATTGGGACTACCCCCTGCCGCCCCATGTCCGTGTGCTGCTGCTCACGCACTACGTTGAAACCCTACAGGAGCAGTAGATGGCGGCGGCGACAGGACAGTAGGAACGATTGCACAGTTTGTTGACCGCTCCTGTGATTTTGAGTGACGGTCCGATTGGCAAATTCGCCAGCCGATCCCTATGATCTCGCGACCGTCCGTTGTTGAACCGAGAGCGGCCGTATAACAATCTGTACATCCGCCTAACGAAGGTGTGTTTTACGAAGAACCGATTGAGCGGAGCGCCGCACCGATGTCCGGTCGAAGCCTTCAGTCCTATTCAGTGTGGGACCTCTCAACGCGATGGTTCCATTGGATTAACTTCATTTGCATTCTTGGTCTGGCCGCCATCGGTACCACTCTCCTCTATGCTAAGGAGCTGGGCGTCACCGACAGCGGTAAGCTCCTTTTGAAGACCACCCACGTGTGGTTCGGCTACGTCTTCGCCCTCAATTTGGCTTGGCGTATCATTTGGGCCTTCATCGGAAATCGGCACGCAAGGTGGGCCGCCATCCTTCCGTTCCGGCGCGGCTATGGAGCAGCGTTCAAGACCTACCTACAAGAGCTGATCCGCGGTGATGTGCGACCCTATCTGGGTCACAACCCGGTTGCGCGCGCGATGGTTTTGATTCTCCTCGTTCTCCTCGTGTTGCAGGCTGCCACGGGTCTTATTCT
>JAUWCP010000235.1 GCA_030609245.1 Hyphomicrobium sp. | reverse complement strand
GCGAGGATAGGAGCATCCTGCTGGTCCGGCATACCTATCGGTCGGGCTGGCATTTTCCTGGCGGCGGGGTGGAGCGCCACGAGACGACCGAGCAGGCTTTGGCGCGTGAGCTAAAGGAGGAGACCGGCATCATCCTGACCGAGCCGGCGGACCTCTTCGGGCTTTATGCGAATTTTCGCGTATTTCCCGGTGATCACGTTGCGCTCTACGTGGTACGGCACTGGGAGCAGCCGCACTCCCCACGCCCAAACCACGAGATCGCCGAACAAGCCTTCTTTGGGCAGGACGGGCTGCCGCCTGACCTCAGCGCGAGCACGCACCGGCGCATCCTCGAAGTTCTTGACGGGGAACCGCGCAGCGTCATGTGGTGAGAGACGTAGACCGCGGCGCGAGCCCGTGCTAAATCCGCGCCCCATGATGAGGAGATTTCGAGATCGTGACTATGCGCCGCGACGAGGCCGATGCCTCGTCCGCGCCGTTTGCGTTTGACCCACCCGTCACGCCGCCCACCTGTTAGCGTGGCGCTATCTCGAAACCTTATCGAAGATCCAAGAATGCCGCCCAACATCGTAAATCGGCCCGTAACGCCGGCCGACCTGCCCCGCGTCTCTCAATTGCATGCCAAGGTCTTCGGACCCGGGCGCTTTACGCGCGCGGCCTACCGCGTGCGCGAAGGCACAGCGCCGATATCACGCTTCTGCCGGGTGGCATGCCTGAAAGAGCGCATGATCGCTTCTGTGCGCTTTACGCACGTGACGATCGGCGGTGCTGAAGGGGCACTGCTCTTGGGCCCGCTTGCCGTCGATCCGGAGTTCGCGGGAAAGGGATATGCGCAGAAACTCGTGCGCGAGACCCTTAAGAATGTGAAGGCTGCTGGGTTGCCGCTGGTCGTGCTCGTTGGTGACGAACCCTACTATGGGCGTTTCGGTTTTGCCCCCGTGCCGCCGGGCCAGATCACGTTACCGGGCCCGGTGGCGCCGACACGCCTGCTTGCTGTCGAGCTAATCCCCGGAAAGCTCGCCACTTTTCAGGGCCTGATTGCAGGAAAACGTGTGTGATGACCAGAACAAATGCTCGTCGTATGCTTATGTAAGAATGCCATATTGAATGGCGCGTGCGGGAGGTATCACGATGCATAGACGAACTTTGCTGACCGGGGGTGGCGCAGTGCTCGTTGCCGCCACTTTCGCTCAGGCTGAGAAGGCGCGCACGCAGCCGACTCCCGTCGGAAACCGCGACAGTGAGTTCATGAACTTTGCTTTAGAACAGGCGAAGACGGGAGACCGTCCCTTTGGGGCGGTGATCGTACGCGAGGAAAAGGTGCTGGCATTCGGCCGCGACAGCACGAAGCGCAACAGTGATCCAACCGCACACGCCGTTATGGTTGCAATTCGCGACTTCTTGAAGGGGCATGAGCCTGAGGCCTTCAAGAATACAACGATCTATGCGACGGCCGAGCCGTGCGCGATGTCGATGGGGGCGATCCTTTGGTGCGGGATCCCGCGCCTCGTCTATGCGGCCTCCATTAAAGACCTTTCCAAATTGATGCCGCAGATCAATATCTCGTCCGACTATGTGGCCGGCCAGGCGATCTTTGCAGACATTGATATTGCTGGCGGGCTCCTTTCGGGCAATGCGCTGCGGTTGTTTGAGTAAGCCGAAGCGGACCTGCGCGCCGGTTCAACGGTCGCGGCGGACATCCTGGATCGCCTGTTCCAGTGCTTGCAGAAAGCGCGAGCGGTCCTGGCGGGTGAACGCAGAGTTGGTGCTGTGCACCTGCCCTGTCTCACGCAAGTCCGCCATCAAATCGCGCACGGCCAGCACCATGCCGATGCTGCTCTCGGTGAAGGGCTTGCCGGTAGGGCCAATGACCTTCGCGCCGACCTTTAGGCAGCGTGCCGCGAGCGGAATGTCCGCCGTAACCGCGATGTCGCCGGAACCGATTTGCGCGGCGATCCAGTCGTCGGCTGCGTCCGGACCCTCCTCGACGACAACCCGATTGATGAGCGGGCTGTCGGCAATACGCATCCAAGCATTGGAAACCATGTGGACGGCAAGCCCGTGGCGCTCGGCCACGCGTACGACCTCGTCTTTGACGGGGCAGGCGTCAGCATCGACGTAAATTTGCACGGACGTGTGCTTTGTCTCAATCAGAGAACGGATCTTTCATGAGAATGGTGTCGTCGCGCTCAGGCGACGTGGAGAGCAGCGTCACCGGGCACTCGATCAACTCCTCGATGTAGCGCACGTACTTGACGGCCTGGGCCGGGAGGTCGGCCCAACTGCGCGCGCCGCGCGTCGACTGCGACCACCCGTCCAGTGTTTTGTATACCGGCTCAACGCGCGCCTGCGCGTTCTGGCCCGCCGGCAAGCGGTCAAAATCCTCGCCGTTGAGCTTGTAGCCGACGCCAACCTTGATCTCGTCGAAGCCATCGAGGACGTCGAGTTTGGTCAGAGCGATGCCGTCGATGCCGGCAACCTTGATGGTTTGGCGCACGAGTGTGGCGTCGAACCAGCCGCAGCGGCGTTTGCGCCCAGTCACCGTGCCAAACTCGTGGCCGCGCTCGCCCAGCCGATTGCCGATTTCATCGTCAAGCTCAGTTGGGAAGGGGCCCGAACCCACGCGCGTCGTATAAGCCTTGGCGATGCCCAGCACATTGCCAATTGCGCGGGGGCCCAGGCCTGAGCCAGTGGCGGCTTGGGCGGCGATCGTGTTGGACGAGGTGACAAAGGGATAGGTGCCGTGATCGATATCCAGCAACGCCCCCTGCGCGCCTTCAAATAGGATGCGCTTGCCTGAGCGCCGCGCGCGATCAAGGAGATCCCAGGTCACATCCATGAAGGGCAGGATCTTTGGCGCGATCTCGGCCAGCTCGGCCATCAGCTTCTCTTTGGACAGCTCCGGCTGACCCAAGCCACGGCGCAGCGCGTTATGGTGCACGAGGATGCGATCGACTTTGGGACCCAGAGTGTCGAGGTTGCGCAAATCCTGCACGCGAATGGCGCGACGCCCTACCTTGTCCTCGTACGCGGGACCGATGCCGCGGCCTGTGGTGCCTATCTTTCCCGTACCCGCTGCCGCCTCCCTGAGAACGTCGAGCTCGCGATGCGCAGGCAGGATTAGCGTCGCGTTCTCCGCGATACGCAAATTCTCGCGGCTGACGGCAACACCTTGACTATTCAGTTGCTCAATCTCCTGGGTCAGCGCCCAGGGATCGACGACGACGCCATTGCCGATGACCCCGAGCTTGCCAGGGCGCACGACGCCGGAGGGTAGCAGCGACAGCTTATAGGTGTTGTCGCCGATGACGAGGGTATGGCCGGCATTGTGACCACCCTGGAAACGCACGACGATGTCGGCGCGCTCCGATAGCCAATCAACGATCTTGCCTTTTCCTTCGTCGCCCCACTGGGCGCCGACAACTGTAACGTTCGCCATATTGAGCCCATCTCATGACTTGGCCCCGGCGAAGCGGCCGGGGCCATGGCTGATTATAGCGCAGATTCGCATAAACCAAGCCCACCGGCCTGCCGGGCCTTAATATCGCGCCTTTGGCGACAGCAACCAAGACCGTCGCATCAGGCAGAAGACGTAGATTTGCTTATTGCCCGTATGCTCGCTCTAGAGCCTGATCGTTTCACTTGGAAGCGCTAATTGCGTCCAAGTGAAACGTGAATCAGTCTCTACACTTTTGATTTAGAGTAAGATTCACGTTCTTGCCGGGAACCTTCTGGG
>JAUWCP010000177.1 GCA_030609245.1 Hyphomicrobium sp. | reverse complement strand
CTCTCCGGGTGCGGTTTCTATAGCAACGAGACGTGCGCCGCCGACGGTCAGCGTTCCGGTTTTGTCGAAGAGGACAGTGTGCGTTCGTGCAAGCGCTTCAAGTGCGGCGCCGCCCTTTATGAGAATTCCGCGCCGCGCGGCGCGCGATACGCCGGAGATGAAGGCGACTGGTGCCGCCAGAATGAGCGGGCATGGCGTCGCGACAACAAGAACGGCGAGGCCGCGAACCGGGTCGCCCGCAAAAAACCAAGCCGCTCCGGCCACGATCACGGATACTGGCAGCAGCACCAGCGCGAAGCGGTCGGCAACGCGTATGAATGGCGCCTTGGCCGTTTGTGCGGCGGTGACGAGGCGCACAATCCCGGCATAAGTGCTCTCGCCGGCGGTTGCCGTGGCCGTCATCTCGAAGGCTTTGCCCGCGTTTAGCGTGCCGCTGCGAACGTTGTCGCCTCTTGGACGCGAAACGGGGATGGCCTCTCCTGTCAGCGCAGACTCGTCAATCGTCGCCGCGTCCGACGCCACAAGTCCGTCGATGGGAATGATGTCGCCAGCGCGGACCAGGATGGTATCGCCGATCTTCACGTCGTCTATGGGGACGTCCTCAATGCCCATTCGGGTGCGGAGGTGAGCAATTCGCGGGGCGCGCTCGACGAGCGATTTCAGGTCTCTCTCGGCGCGGGCGACGGCAAAGTCCTCCAGCACGTGGCCGCCCGCATACATGAGCGCGACCACAACGCCTGCGAGCGTCTCACCCAGTGCAAGTGCGGCTGACATTGACAGAAGGGCGATGGCATCGACGCCTATCCGTCCCGCCAGAAGATCGCGAACGATGGAGACCGCGAGTGCGATAACGACGGGTACTGTGGCCGCGGCCCAGATCCAGTGTGCGAGACCGCCGCGGCCAGTAAAGTAAGCCAATAGCCCTGCCGCCAGGCCGGCCAGGGCAACAAAGACAAGGGCGCGCCGCAGGAAGCGTTCGTTGATCACTCGTTACTCCAGTTGTGGTCCGCGAGCGAAATTGAGACGGTGTGAGAAAATACAATCATGCGCGCCGCTGCCCATAGCGTTCGCTGACGGGAGGTGTCTACATGCGCAGACGTGCTTAGCTCATTCGGCGCCACCGGTTCATTGGACGTAAGTTTGATACCCATCAAGGTGAGCTGCAAATAGTCTTGTATCTGTACTAATCGTTAAACATACCAGAGCGGACAGGCGGAGAAAGTATTATGCGTCACATTCTAATGGCCTTGACTATCTGCGTGTCGGCTTCCACCCCCGTCATCGCGTTGGCCCAAGATCATCTGCCCGACAAAGCGGGTGTCGCCGCGACACTCGGCAAGAAGGAATATTCGCCATACGTGGGACGCGAATTCCCTACTCGTGTGTTGTGGGGCGATACGCACCTCCACACGATGGTTTCGGTGGATGCTGGAACCATGACCCGGCTTGGACAGGAAGACGCTTTTCGCTTTGCCCGCGGAGAGGAAGTCACCACTACGCACGGCTTGCGCGCAAAACTTTCGCGGCCGCTGGATTTCCTGGTGGTGAGCGATCACGCGGAAATGTATGGGCTGATGCCGCAATTGCTCAAAGGCGATCCTGAGATCGTCAGCACCGAGCCAGGAAAGCGCTGGTATAAAGAGCTGACGAGCGGCGATCGTGATAAGATCTTCGATACCGCGATGGAGATCGTCGCCTCTCTCTCCAAAAAAGAGCCACCGATCAAGAACGACAATGCAGTTAAGCACGCCTGGAAGGCGTACACGGCCCTGGCCGACAAATACAACGAGCCGGGTCGCTTCACGGCCCTCATCGGTTACGAGTGGACGGCGATCGGAGGCTACAACTTGCACCGGAATGTCATCTTTCGCGGAGACGCCAGCGTTGCAAATCAGACAGTTCCGTTTTCGCAGTTCGACAGTCAAAACCCGGAGGATCTCTGGTTAGCTCTTGCAGAGCTAGAAGAAAAAACCGGCGCAGAAGTGCTCGCCATCCCGCACAATGGGAATTTGAGCAACGGTCGCATGTTCAAAGTCGAAACATTCGATGGCAGGCCGCTTACCAAGGAAATCGCGTCGCTGCGTGCCCGGTTCGAACCACTCGTCGAGGCGACGCAGATCAAGGGTGATAGCGAGACCCACCCATTGCTCTCACCCAACGACGAGTTTGCCGATTATGAGACTTGGGACCGGTCGAATCTCGATGGAACCGAACTCAAAAAGCCCGAGATGCTGCAATGGGAGTATGCGCGGTCCGCGTTGAAGACTGGCCTTATGCTTGAACAGAAGCTTGGCGTTAATCCCTTCAAGTTTGGCATGGTCGGCAGCACCGACGCGCACACGGGCCTTGCGGCCGTCGAGGAGGAGAACTTTTTTGGCAAGCATTCCGGCGTAGAGCCCGAGCCAAACCGCTGGAAGCATATAGTCATCGCTGCGCCCGATCCGAAGTTGAACGTGATGGGCTGGCAGCAGGCCGCTTCCGGCTACGCTGCGGTGTGGGCCACCGAAAATACGCGTGAGGCCATTTTCGACGCGATGAAGCGCAAGGAAACCTATGCCACCACTGGACCGCGGATGACCGTGCGTTTCTTCGGTGGATGGGATTTTGATGAGGAAGATACGAATTCGCGTCTTCCTGCCGGTGCCGGCTACGCAAAGGGCGTTCCCATGGGCGGCGATCTATCAGGAGACGCGCAGGGCAAAACTCCAAGCTTCCTTGTCGCAGCCATGAAGGATCCTTACAGCGGCAATCTCGATCGTATTCAGATCATCAAGGGGTGGCTGGACTCGAATGGCGAGCTACAAGAAAAGGTGTACGACGTCGTTTGGAGCGATGACCGCAAACCGGGCTCCGACGGTAAGCTCCCGCCGGTCGGCAATACGGTTGACGTCACGAATGCTACCTGGAGCAACAGCATCGGGTCGCCTGAGCTGATCGGTGTGTGGCGTGATCCCGACTTCGATCCCAGTGAGCGTGCGTTCTATTACGCACGCGTGATCGAAATACCCACACCGCGGTGGACGGCCTATGAGGCAATGCGTTTCGGCGTCGACATGGCCGACGAGGTTCCGATGACCACCACCGAACGCGCCTACACCTCGCCTATCTGGTACACGCCGAAAGGGTGAGCACCGACAGATCATGCTGAGAGCCTTCCTGAAGGAGCCGCTTGTCCACTTCGTGGCGCTCGGCCTCATTATCTTTGCCGTTTACCATGTGCTCAACAGGTCCAATCAGCCCAAGCCCGACCAGATCGTCGTTACGCAGGCGCGGATCGAACAGCTTTCAGGGCTCTTCGCCAAGACGTGGCAGCGGCCGCCCACCGCTGCCGAGCTCAAGGGTCTCATCGACGACTATGTGAAGGAGGAGATCTTGTACCGGGAGGCGCTTGCCCTCGGTCTGGACATTGATGACACGGTGATCCGCCGGCGGATGCGCCAAAAGATGGAATTCTTGAGTGATGCGGTGATCGGCTTGCTCCGCCCGGCCGACGATGAGCTTCAGAGGTATCTCAATGCCAATCCAAGTAAGTTTGAGATCGAGCCTCAGATTACTTTTGAGCAGGTCTTCCTCAATCCGGATCGCCGCGGGAACCGCATTGAGGAAGATGCCGCATCCATCCTCGAAGCCCTAAGTTCTCATGCGCCGGGCGATGCTACTACGCTCGGCGATGCCACGCTGCTGCCTTACGAGCTGGGTGCCACCAGCGCGACAAGGATAAGTCAGACTTTCGGACCCCAGTTCGCAAAGGCCGTTGATCTGCTGGCGCCTGGGGCCTGGACCGGGCCGATCAAATCCACATTCGGGATGCATCTCGTTCGCGTGAATAAACGCGAGCCTGGTCGCGTTCCGGCGTTGAGCGAAGTGCGCGATGCCGTGAAGCGCGAATGGACGCACGAGCAGCGCAAGAAGCTGGAAGACAAACATTTCTCTGAGCTCTTGAAGCGCTACAAGGTTTCCATAGAACGCCAACCCAAGGCGGCTGCTGAGCCTGAGGCAAGTCAATGATGCGGCTTGTCCTTGTTCTGGTCTTTGCCGTTCAAGCATTTGCACTGGGATCCGCGGCGGCGCATGAGCTGCGCCCAGGCTATCTCGACATGCGCGAGACGGCGCCCGACGAGTTTGCCGTTGTATGGAAAGTGCCGGCGCGGGGAGATTTCCGGCTGGCCCTTCATGTGCGCTTACCCGACACGTGCAAAGCGAAAAGCGAGCGGGTCGGGTCCATCGAGGGCGCCGCGTTCTTCGAACGTTGGACGGTGACGTGCCCTGGTAGCATCAAGGGTCATGAAATCATGGTCGATGGCCTGCGCACCACCCTGACGGACGCGCTGGTGCGCATCGCCTACCTTGGCGGAACCACACAGATTTCACGTCTCACTCCGGAAGTGCCTGTGATGACCGTGTCCGGCGTGCAAACGTGGCTGGAGGTGTCTGGAACCTATTTTTGGCTCGGCGTCGATCACATTTTGAGCGGTTTTGATCATCTGCTCTTCGTGTTTGCGCTAATGCTGCTGATCCGTGATGTCTGGATGCTGATCAAGACGGTGACGGCGTTCACCGTGGCCCACAGCATCACGCTTGCAGGGGCGACGCTGGGCTACTTAAGTCTGGCGCCGGGCCCGGTCGAAGCCGCCATCGCGCTGAGCATTGCCTTCGTGGCAAGCGAACTTGCCAAATCTCAATCAGGTGAAGGGGGGCTCTCGCAGAATTATCCTTGGGTGATCGCGTTTGTCTTCGGGCTCCTGCACGGCTTCGGCTTTGCCGGTGCGCTCCAAGAGATCGGGCTTCCCCAGACCGATGTTCCGCTCGCGCTATTGATGTTCAACCTGGGCGTCGAAGCGGGGCAGCTCATGTTCGTTGCGATCGTTCTCGTCGCCTTTAAGGCGATCACCGCGCTCATCTCTATTCCCATGGCGCCCGTGCGACTCGCGGCCGCGTATGCGATTGGAACGATTTCTTCTTATTGGTTCCTCTCGCGCGTCAGCACGTTTTGAGGGTCAGCTCCAGGGCGGCGGCGAGTGGGCAAGCCACAGATACTTTTTGTGCGCGCGGAGAGTGTTTCAGCGGATGCCGCACAATAAAGACAAACGCCCAACCCCGGGGGGCGG
>JAUWCP010000223.1 GCA_030609245.1 Hyphomicrobium sp. | reverse complement strand
GTCCTGATCCCGGCAACGCGATTGCTGCACGATCTGACCCAAGTCGTGCGGCTGTGCCTGGAGGAGAAGTTCGACCCGGAGACGGCGCCGCATGAATTGAAGGAACTTCTGGCGCGCGCAGGTGACGCACAGAGCTTCAATGAACTCGAAACCCTGCTCAAACAGACGCTCGTCAACGTTCACGGTCTATTTGATGAAATTATCGCCTGACTGGTTTTTGTTCCGCAGGCGACGGATTTGCACCAAACGCCCGTTTTCCCCTTTGATAGGCCATTAG
This sequence comes from Hyphomicrobium sp., assembly GCA_030609245.1. Lineage (GTDB taxonomy): Bacteria > Pseudomonadota > Alphaproteobacteria > Rhizobiales > Hyphomicrobiaceae > Hyphomicrobium_A. Next base: position 3,720 of record JAUWCP010000223.1, on the reverse strand, counting down.
ACGGCCGAGCCGGCTGGGGTCGGAACAAGGGCTCGCAGAATGCCCACGTCTGGCGCTAGAGTGGAAGAAGTGTTCGATGGCCATGCCGAGGCTTCACGTGGCGGCAAAACGGATCGTGCCGGGTCCACACGGTTCACCCGTGGGCGGCTCACAAGAATCGGGGGATGCTGCGTTGCTCGCAGGTGCCGCCGATGGGGATGAGGCTGCGTTTCGGTTGCTTGTCGAGCGTCACCTTTCCGGCCTGCTTGTTCTCGCGCGGGGGATGCTGCGCGACGCCGCCGAAGCTGAGGACGTGACGCAAGAAGCGCTGCTCAGGCTATGGCGCTCTCGTGAATCCCTCGAGGTAGGGCCATATGGATTAAGGCCGTGGCTGCGGCGCGTCGTGTCAAACTTGTGCATCGACAAGATTCGCTCAGGCCGCCGCCTTACGGTCACGGACGACGTGCCGGAACGCGCAGAGCCTGCCGATCAGTTGACGCAAGTCGAGGTGCGGGATGCCAGCGAGCGCGTCGACACGGTAATCAAAGCCTTGCCCGACCGCCAGCGCATAGCCCTGACGCTTTTCCATTACGAAGGGCTTAGCCAGATCGAGGTGGGGCGGATCATGGGCGTTTCGGACGAAGCGGTGGAGTCGCTTCTTGCACGCGCCCGAAGACGCTTGAAGGTAGCGCTGCGCGATGATTGGCGCGAGCTGCTGGCGAGCGATGAAACGCAGTGATGCGGTGGCAAAGGAACGGATTGCGAGAAACGAGATTAAGAAGATGAGCACGCAGGACAGACAGTTAAAGGAATTAGATGCGCTGGAGCGCCTCCTGGAAGTCTATGGGGCCGACAGAACGCGCTGGCCGGCGCGCGAGCGCTTGCGGTTTGCGAGCCTCATTACCGATGAGCCTGAGGCCCAGCGGCTTATGGCGGAGGCGGCCGCGCTCGATCGGCTTCTCGATGTGGCGCCAACGGCCAGGAAGGAGCAGGAGCAAGGGCTGACCGGCCGCATCGTGGCCGCAGCGCGGGTGCAGCAGCACAAACCCCTTAGCGCAAGCGAGGTGGCACCGGCGATCTCGAATATTGGCAAGCTGCCTGCGTGGGTGCGCCGGCCGCAAATTGCCGGAGCCTTTGGCGCGAGCGAATGGCCTGCAGCCGGGTTGCTCGCAGCCTCACTCGTGCTCGGTGTGATGTTGGGATCAGCAGGAATGCTGGACTCCACGATGCAGGAGGTGGCCGAGGTGGCCGGGCTTAGCTCAAGCCTTACCGTTGAGTCGCAGCTTACGTTGAATGAGGACACGGCTGCGTGGGCCGGAGAGGAACTGCTATGACGAGCGATAACGCGGTAGCATCCAAGGGCTCTGGCTGTAGGCGGCTGCGCTTGGCGCTGATCTTCTCTCTCGCCCTCAATGCGCTGATCATTGGCGCGGTGGGCGGTGCCTTACTGTTTGCACGGCATGGTCACGGCTGGGGTTGGCACGGTCGCAAAGACTTTGGGCTCTATGGCTTTGCGCGTACGTTGCCGCAGGATCGGCGCGACGTGATACGCGCCGCTATCAAGGATGGTTGGACGAAGGTCAAGCCACTGCGCAAAGAAGTTTGGTCCGCCCGCAAAGCCGCGCGCAAAACACTCACCGACGAGCCATTCGAGGAGGCAAAGCTCAACGCGGCACTCGACGCGGTCGTCGCCGCGGACGGCGATTACCAGCGCACAAAAATGGCGATTTTTGCCGATACGGCGGCGAAGCTTACGGATGCAGAGCGGAAAGAATTATACGAATGGCTGGAGCGTCACGGGAAGGGCCACAAATATCGTCGTCATCGCTGGCGCAATGACGGTGACAAGCCGTCTACACGCTAGAGCAAGATCGGTCTTGATGGAATCGCTCACCACGCCCAGCCGGTTTCCGGCAGATAAGTGAATCTTGCTCTAAATCAAAAGTGTAGAGACTGATTCACGTTTCACTTGGACGCAATTCGCGCTTCCAAGTGAAACGATCAGGCTCTAGCTCACAAGGGCTGGTATTTGGGTGTGCGCCGACGCAACATTTCCGTCCATGAAGAAGTCGGGCTGAGCGGCGCGATCAAGCACGGTGACGGCACCCCATCCGCGCACCGGACACTCAATCTCCAAGAGTGACGAGCCCTGCATCTCAAGCAGTGCGCGCGCCAGGCATATCGCCAGAGAGCTACCATTGCGGGACGAGACGCGGCGTTCTTTCGAAACAGTGAAATAGAGCTGGATAAGTTCCTCTTCGACAGAGGCGGTAATTGTGATCTTGGCACCGTGGTCGGAGCGGGAAATCGCTTCTGAAAGAATATTGACAACGATCTGGCGCAGTGCGCGCGGCTCGCCCAGGACCTCAAGTTGAGCCGGGATGCGCAACTCAAGCTCGATCCCGCGCGTGGCGGCCTTGGCCGAAAGAAACGCCCAGGCCTCTGATGCCAATTCTTCCAGTTCGGACGTTTTGGAACTATCGGAGGTGCTTGGGTGAGCTACGAGCGCCGTCAGCGCCATTGTGTCTTCAGCCGACTTCAGCAGCTCATTGGCGCTGTCGCGGATATGACGGACATAGTCCTCGTAGCGCGGGTCGCCCACCGGGCCAAAGAGCTTGAGCGCCATCATTTCAGAAAAGCCGATGACAGCGTTGAGGGGGGTGCGCAACTCGTGATTGACCCGCGCCATCAACTCCGCCCAGTTCTTGTTTTTCTGCTCGTTGGCACTGTGTGAACGCGTTGCCGCGCAGTCCCTCTCGGCGAGGCGTTGGGCGCGACGTTCAAGTGCAATCTCAGAGGTAAAGAAGGCTACATTCTGGGCGGAACTTTGCTCAACAGCGCAATCAAGTGGCGGCCCCGCCTGTTGTGTTTGGCCAGCGCGATCGGGCGCTGTGCGGGGGCGGGGGATGCCGAGGGTGGCGATTGCGGCACCGGTTGTCAGCAGCAGTGCGGCGAGAAGACCATAGGGAAGGAGGGGAGAGAGAAGACCGAGAGCAGCAAGGGGGAGGGCCAGAGCGAAGCTTGGATGACAGCGTTGTAGAGATCGCAGGAGAGTCCGAACAAGGACCGCGGCATATTTCATCTGCGTTCCGGCGGCCTGCCAGAGCATAGGCCGCACGCGCAGGCTGGCGGACGTTGTCCACGCCATTCCTCTCTCCTTGCCGAATTGTATTTAAAATGCCTTGCGGATCCGAGCGAATCCGCTACCCCGAATCACCCAACTTCAGTTGACACCATCGCGAATCGCCTGTCGAGAGGGAATAAGTCCATCAAGGCAATAAATATTTTGAATGTTACGATTCGAGCATCTTGGACACGATTTCCTGTACGTCGGGCGAGGAGCCCTTGGTCTTGGCAATGCGTTGCAGGGCTTTGCGAGCTTGTCCTCTGCGACCCGTCTCGAGCGCGCGCCAGCTACGAAAAGCGCTCAGCATTCGGGCGGCGATCTGAGGATTGAGGCGGTCGAGCGCTACGACCTGTTCGGCAAGAAACGCATAGCCGGTGCCGTCGGGTCTGTTGAATTGCACAGGATTGGACATCGCGAACGTGCCAATGAGCGCACGTACTTTGTTGGGAGCCGTCAGCGAGAACAGCGTGTGCTCGGTCAGCTTCTTGACCTGACGCAGCGTTGCCGCCAGCGGTGACAGGGCTTGGGCCGCAAACCAGGTATCAATGACGAGGTTGTCTCCCTTCCAGTTCTTGTAGAAGTCGTTAAGTGCACGTTCGCGTTCTAATCCGCTG